>JAOAKR010000010.1 GCA_026419815.1 Microcaldota archaeon
TACATCCTGTTCGGAGTGGGCGTTGGTGCGCTCGTGCACGGCTACGTGCCCGTTGGGTTCCTCACCGAGATTGCTGGGCCAAATAATCCATTGGCAGTGCCCGTAGCGGTGCTGATTGGCGTGCCGTTATACTCAAATGCTGCTGGGACTATCCCCATAGTTCAGGCGCTTATCGGGAAAGGGATGGCAATGGGCACCGCGCTTGCGTTTATGATGAGTGTTACCGCATTATCGCTCCCCGAGATGATCATACTCAGGAAAGTCATCAGGCCCAAGCTTATAGCCATATTTGCAGGGATACTTGCGGTATCATTCATTGCCGTGGGTATTGTGATGAATTGCATACTGGGGTAGGTGTTGCTGATGATACGGCTTGTAGTGTTTGACCTCTGGCTCACACTCGCATACAAGGAAGTTGAGTATGACACGCTCACGCATATCATTGAGCAGACTGGTGCACCGATAGGGAAGGATAAGATTGTGAAGGTTTTTGAGAATACGGTGCAGACTAAGAAGTGGCGGTCCAAGCACTCTGCCTACAAGCAATTATGCATAAAAATTGGCTTGCCACCAACAGAGAGCAATATTGCAAAGATTACGCGCATACGCGACCATTCCGAAGAGCGCGCCAAGCTCTACCCGCATACGATACCAATGCTGAAGCAGTTGCGTGCGCAGGGGTATAAGACCGGCCTTGTTTCAAACAGCAGTGTGTTCGCGGTTAAGCACATCAAGGAGAAGACGCGTTTGCTTGATTACATTGATTATCCGGTTTTCTCGTATAATGTAGGTGCGGTGAAGCCGGACCTTAGGCTATTCAGGGAAGTGCTGCGCAGGGCAAAGTGCAGGCCTGACGAAGCGGTTATGATCGGCGATAAGATGGGCGATGATGTGCTCCCGCCACGTAAGATTGGGATGAATTCTATACATTATAAGGGATATCCTTCCTTGAAAAAAGAGCTTGCAAAGCTTGGCGTTGCCCTGAAGTAAATGTAGCAGCATATAAAACGGCGTTCCCATCAGTGCCAAAAATTCTTATCGCAAGTAAATGTTCCGCCGGAGTGTGCGCGAATACATTGTATCTTCAAGTGTGGTTGGCTTGTGCTCCTCAATGAAATCAAGCATCTCGGCCACCATTGCGCTCGTCTCATCAGCATAGTGCAGTGCAACTGCCTCTGGGAACATCGGCTCCTTGGGCGAGCCGTAATCATTCCTGCCGTGGTGGCTCAATGATAGGTGCAGCAGCTTGGAGCGCAGCGGCTCAGGCGTGCCTGAGGCGGCGAGCGCCTCAGAAAGCATAAGCGTGGTATGCGCGAGGTGGCCCACGAGCTGGCCCTGCGAATCGGCTTTTATCCTCTTGGTTACAGTTATCTCCCTCACTTTGCCTATATCGTGCAGGAGTGCGCCGGTTATGAGGAGGTCGCGGTCAAGCTTCGGGTAAATGCGGCACAATTCCTCACATATGCGCACAACCTCAATCGTGTGCTCTGCAAGGCCGCCGATGCGGTTGTGATGGTGCTGCACTGCGGCGGGATGCACAATAAACTTGTCCATAAACTGGGGCGTGAATACGTGCGAAAGGATAGGTTTGAGGTGCGGGCTGGCAACAGAACTTATTATTGCAGAGAGCTCCTGCCGCATTTGCTGCGGGTCCCGGCGTGCGGGCTGGATGAATGCATCTGGCGGGAACTCGCCCTCCCTCAGTATGCGGAGTGAATCAATAGAGTTTGCTGAGATGCAAAGCTCACCGTTATAATCGTCAACTGCACCCGTAATGTGGAGCACTGCATCCTCTGTTATGGAGTTAAGCAAAGATTGAAGCTTGGCGCGCACGTCATCGCCCTGGCCTCCCCATAACGTGAATGCGATGCTGGCGCCTGTTGAATCTGTGAGTATGAGGTCAAGCCGATATCCCTTAGTGTAAGTGCCAAGCGACTTGCGTATCTTGACTGCGAATATGCCGGAGACCTGCTGGCCAGGCCTTAGCGATAGGATTTTAATGGGGAGCAATGGTTCCATGGAAATATTATGGACCTGAGGGTATAAAAGCGATGGGGAAGCAGTATGCCGGGCACTGGAAGGGAAAGCGCGCGCATTATGGAAGTTAGAGGTTAGCTGATTATTTTTAAGGGTTAATGATAATGTATTCCTGTGGGAAACAATAATCACGGCAAGTACTGGAAAATGGGCGTGGAGGAGGTTGCAGCCTCCCTTAAAACTGATATTGAGAAGGGGCTCAGCTCGCACGAAGCGGCACACCGGAGAAGGGTTTACGGGAAGAATGTGATACCCGAAAAAGACCGGAGAGGGATCCTTGAGCTTTTGCTTTCGCAGTTCAACAATGCGTTTATGCTCATCTTGCTTGTGGCATCCGCAATATCAATTTATTTCGGGGATACCACCGAGGCGCTTACCATAATAGCGGTGCTTGTTGCGAGCGCACTGCTCGGCTTCTACCAGGAGTATAAGTCCGAGAATGCGCTGCTCAAGCTCAAGAAATACCTGACACGCGAGGCCACCGTAATACGGGACGGCAGGGAATTGCGCATAAGCGCGGAGGACCTTGTGCCCGGAGATATTGTCCTTTTGAACATCGGCGACATTGTGCCCGCGGATGTGCGTATCACCAAGTGCGAGGACTTTGTTGCGGATGAGTCTGCGATAACCGGGGAGTCTAAGGGTGTCCTAAAAAGTGCCACCCCAATCAACAAGGCAGCTCCCGAACCGTATGAGCTCACCAATTATGCGCTTATGGGCACAACTGTTGCGTACGGGACCGCGCACGGCGTTGTAGTTGCAACTGGAGAAGAAACGCATTTCGGGAAGACTGCAACGTTATACACCGCAAAAGTGCCGGAATCAGAATTCCAAAAGAGCATACGCGAATTCAGTGTCCTTATGCTCAGGGTAATCGCAGTGATGGTTGCGGTTGTGTTTGGGATAAATGCGCTTGTGGGGAGGGGCATGCTTGATTCGCTTATGTTTGCGCTTGCGCTTGCAGTAGGGATTGCACCTGAAATGCTGCCCGCAATAACCACAATCTCGCTGTCAAGCGGTGCGCTCAAGATGGCCGAGAAAAAGGCAGTTGTGAAAAAGCTTGCGGTGATTGAGGATATCGGGCAGATGGATGTCCTGCTGATGGACAAGACAGGGACGCTGACAGAGCCCGACCTTGTGCTTGAGAAAGCGGTTAGTGCGGGCAATAACGGGAATGAGCGGACAGTGCTCAACTATGCACTGCTGTGCAGCCACGCAGCGTCGCGCGGCAGGCACGTCTCAGGGAACGTGTATGACGTTGCAATACTCAGGCACGCAAATGCACTTGGTATTAAGAAAGACACGGCATACAAGCCAATTGATGATATTGGGTTTGATTACACGCGCAAGCGTGTAAGCGAGGTGTTCGCGCATAACGGGAGGCATATGCTAATCACTAAGGGCGAAGCGGGCTCTGTGGTTTCAGTGTGCTCGCACGTGCGCGTGCGCGGCGGCCTACAGCCAATACGTGACCTCCAGCCGCAAATACAAAAGGATATTGTGGTGTTCACGCGTGAAGGGTATTCAGTGCTCGCAGTTGCGTCGCGTGAGGTGCAGAAGAAAGACAGCTACTCGGTTGCAGATGAGGATGGGCTCACCCTTGAGGGGTATCTGCTGTTCAAGGGCATCCCAAAGAAGACCGCGCCCGCATCAATACACGAACTCAAGAGTTTAGGGGTATCGCTTATGCTGCTCACCGGTGATGACCCCTACGTTGCGGAAAGGCTGTGCAAGGACGTAGGGCTTGAGGTGAAAGGAGGGAGAGTGGTCACTGGGAAGGAAGTTGATGCGATGGATGAGGGCGCGCTTAGGAAAGCGGTTGAAGAGCATAACATCTTCGCAAGGGTAACCCCCACCCAGAAAGTAAGGATACTTGAGGCGGTAAGGGCGAACGGGCACATAGTTGGGTTTATGGGTGATGGCGTCAACGATGCTCC
This sequence comes from Microcaldota archaeon, assembly GCA_026419815.1. GTDB lineage: Archaea > Micrarchaeota > Micrarchaeia > CAILAH01 > CAILAH01 > DYJQ01. The sequence continues at coordinate 3,975 of JAOAKR010000010.1, forward strand.
CGCGCTGAGGCTTGCGGATGTTGGGATTTCCGTGGATACTGCACAGGATATTGCTAAGGAGAGCGCAGATGTGGTGCTCACCCACAAGAGCCTGCGTGTCATTGCGGATGGGGTAAAAGAGGGCAGGAAAACGTTCGGCAACATAACAAAGTATATACTAAACACGATTAGCGCAAACTTTGGGAATACCACGACGATGGTTGTGTCGCCCCTGCTGTTGCCGTTCCTTCCCTTACTGCCAGTGCAGATACTCCTCAATAACCTGCTTAGCGATTTCCCGCTGCTCACGATATCAACTGATAACGTGGATGAGCGGTTCATCCAAAAGCCAAGGAAATGGAGCATGAAGATGATACAGAAATTTATGATGTTTTTTGGGGCTGTAAGCACGATGTTTGACCTTATTACACTGCTGGTGTTCTACTGGGTGTTCGGCCTCAGTGCAGTCCTGGTGCGGACCTTATGGTTCCTTGAATCGCTGCTTTCGGAAGTGTTTATCACATTCATAGTCAGGACCAGGGGGCCCTCTTTCAAGAGCGTCCCGTCAAAACTGCTGGTTGCCGCCTCCTTGTTCACGGTGACGGCAGCAGTTGCAATCGTGTCCGTGCCAGTGCTGGGCCAGTGGTTTGAGTTTGAGGCGCCTGGACCGGAGAACATTGCATTAGTGTTCGGCATTGTGCTTGCGTATTGCGTAACAACTGAATTGGTGAAGCACTGGTTCTTCTCAAGGCACAAGGAATTTGAGGATAGCTATTAGCAAAAGCTTTTAACTAACGTTACGTATTTTTATGTATGGGCATAACGAGAGCTACTGGTGAGGCGATTATTAATGCAGTTGCAGGAGTATGCTCTATCATATTTGCGCTTTTCTTCTTGGCTATTTTGATCCTGGTTGTCACTACCGTATTCAAGGTCTATACGATTTATCGGAAGATTAAAATCCTGCCAACATCAAAGGCAAGGTCTGCGGCGCTCGGCCTCGTTGAGATTAAAGGGCAAGCAAAGGCTGTAGAGCCACTACTCAGCCCAATCACAAAAGAGCCGTGCATCTACTACCGCTTACAGTGCCGGGCCGCATTGCCTTTCGGGAAGCGTTCAACGCTTGTTTACCATGATGAGCAGTGGAGAGATTTTTACGTTGAGGATGACACCGGCAAAGTGCTTGTACGGTCAAATGGCTGCCTCTTTGACCCTATGGTCGTGCTCAATAAATATAAGGGGGCGCGCAAGGAGCTGCCCCCAATCGTTGAAAAATTCCTAGGAGAAAATCCTGAAGTAAATAAAAAGTTTGCCAAGTTCCCGCTGGACATTTTTACGATTCAAGAGACAATGATTAAGGAAGGGGATGTATACGTAATTGGCACTCTTTCGCCTGCCGATGGCAAGACCGGCTCAACGCAAGAGGGCCTTGAGATTGTAAAGGGTAAGGAAGATGTATTGTATGTAAGCGATTCGGATGAAAAGCGCGTGCTAAAAAGCATACGTGAGAAGATAATTAGTATGGTTGTGCTCACAATAATATGTATAGGTGCCATTCTCTTTATTGTATTGCCAACGTTTATGGTGATTAAATGATGCTTGCCGTACTTGCTATTGAACTGTGCTATGCCTCGGTGCTGCTTGCGATGATGCTTTACTCGGCTTATTATGCCCTCTCAGTCTACAATAACCTTGTGGAACTAAGGAATAACATTGACAAGGCGTGGGCAAACATAGATGTGCTACTGAAGCAACGGTCAGACTTAATCCCAAATGTCATCAAATGTGTGGAGGGCTATATGAAGCATGAGAAGGGATTGCTTGAGCATATTGCCCACATACGCACCGAAATCCTAAAACAGGAGAACACGCATGATAAGGCAGTGCTCAGCGAAGATATGAGCGCTTCGCTCAAGAGCCTGTTTGCAACAGCTGAGAACTACCCACAGATGCGTGCAAGTGAAAACTTCCTTGAATTGCAAAGGCAGCTGAAAGAGATTGAGGATCAGATTGCGGACCGCAGGGAATTCTACAATAATTCAGTGCTCTTGTACAACACCAAAATACAAAGCATTCCAGACTGCCTGTTTGCAGTTGTGCTCGGCTACAGGAAAAAGGAATATTTCAAGGCTTCCGGCGATGAAAAAAAGGTTAAGGCGAACTTCAATTAAGGGAATGTCCTGCACCGGCTTTTGAGAGCTTGTCCGCAATGAATAGCGGCTCGGGAAGCTTGTGGGCTGAAATGCAGTGCCTTACAATCCTTAACGAGCCCTTAAGGGATACCTTGTGGCCGGGCGAGATGTAGATTGGCGCGCCATGGCATCTGGGCGGCATACCAATTGCAGGCGATTGCTTTATGGGCCGCAGGCGCCTGTATTCGTAGCCAACCTGCCTGCCATTTAAATATACCTTGCCCCCCGTGCGCACTTCGCCGCACAAGAGCCCCTGCGTAACGCCTATTGTAGGGATGTCAAGAATGACGCCGAGGTGTGAGGCGATGCCTAGCCCGCGCGGGTGGAGTATGCCGTTGCCGTTCACGAGGAGGACATCTGGCTTGTGCACCAGCCTAGAGTATGCCTTTTCCATTATGGGGCCCTCACGGAAGCTCAGCAGGCCAGGGATGTACGGGAAGGTGATTCGCGAGCGCACCATCTTGCTCTCAACAGGCTCAAGCGTGCGGTAATCAAGCACCACTGCGGCGCACGTAGCGGTATCCCCTGAGTATGCTGCGTCAATGCCACCGATAAGGCGGATTTTGCCGAAACAGTCATCAAGAATAACCTTGGAGGCAAGCTTTTTCTGGAGGGAAAAAAGCCTTTGTATGCCCGCGGCATTCAATGCATCACCATTAAGTGGCACAAATTAAGTGCCGGATTGCCAATTCCTTTTTTGTTTTATCCATAAGAGCCGCCGTAAGCGCATCACGATGCCATCCTTCCTGCAAGCATTACAAGAAAAGGTGCTGAAAGCAGGAGTATGAGGCCTGCACATAAAGAGTCGCCAGCGCTTCCAGGGCCATTGCCTGAGGTTGTGCACTTTCCACGTGAGCACGTGTCCCCATATCCCCACATAATGCATTGGCTGCTTGATTCGCACGAAACCTCCTGCACATCAATCACTGGGGAATACGTCCCCAGGGGCTTGGATGGATCTATGTTCTCATATATCTGTGCGGTCGTGACCTTAGTGGATTTTGAGGAGATCTGCGTGCCGCCTGCCTGCTTTGCGCGTATCGTGATTGTGGCGTCATACTCCTTTGGCGGGATGGGCACTGCAATTTTTCCATCAACAACGCTTTTCTCAAATGTATATGAGAGGTAAGAATTGTTCCCGGAAAAATCAACACTGACGACCGCCACAACGCCCTCACGTATAGGATTCCCGTTGGGATCACGCGCATCCACGATAACTTCTGTGCCCGGCTCATAAGCCAGGTCGCTGCGCAGCACACCGCCCTTGCCGGAATAGCCTATCGTTTCCCCGGAATCGTATCTGCCGTTTGAGTTTGAATCCTGGAACGCCCCGTGCAAGATGAACACTTGGTCAATATCCCTCATAATTGCGCGGTTCGTTATAGAGGAATCCAATGCAACATAAAGGTCGCGAACGGTTTCAATGTATCTGGGGCCTTTTCCGTCCTTGAAATCGCGCTTTGTGGAAAGTATTGAATAAATGTCCAAAAGCGGCATTGAAACGAAATCATCGTCAACACCGCCATAATCTGATGGTGAGTCACGCAAGTCAAGCAAAATGCCTGCAATCGCAATCTCCTCACTAAGCATAGGCATTTCCGGAGTATCCATCTTATAGTTAAGCTCCATATTCCAGGTGGTCTCGTCAACCTCATAAATGTGGCGCGGGCCCAGCCCATAGTGCTTTTTCATCTCAAGGGCACAGAACTCCGCCCACCCCTCTATTAGCCCAAACTGGCTGGTGGGGTTAGAGTAACCGCCGTGGTCATTGCCAGGCGGGAAATTATGGTTCTCAAAGAACTCATCTTGTATGTGATGGCAGTACTCGTGGAATTCCCTGTTTAGCGGCGCCTGCGCCAAGTAAGGATTCATATCCGCAGAGTTTATTATGATCCCTGGTGGAATGCGGTATTGTCCACTACAAGATTGGTAGCTGTGTGAGCAATGTGATGTGATCTCTGGTTCATTGGTGTAAACCTTCTCCGTTAAAGCCGAATGACGGCCGAGCACATTCTCGTTGAACTCTATAGCCTTGAGGATGTTGGAGTATACAACTGCATTTTCAAGCCCATAATCACCCCAGGGGGTGCCGTTTAAATCGCTCAACTGGAACTCCATATTCATAAGCGAGGGATCGGTTGCGTCAGCCGAGCCAGAAAACAGCAGCACCCGGCGGTCAAGGCTTGACTGGATGGACTGTGGAAGTGAAAACTTTCCATTCTTCTCAGCAAAGCTTAGGTATATGTCGGTTACCTTTGCACCTGGCGCAAACGCATCATATGAGAACCTCCCATCCTCATCTGTAGATATGTTTACATAGCCGGCCGTTGTTGTTATGGATATTTGAGCCCAGCGCACTGGTGTTTCTATGCCCTGCGCCCGGCCGAATGGATGGTCAATAAAATAAACCCTTCCTGAAATGCCACCTTTGCAATAATTTGCTGCAGGATCGCATCCGTTTGGGCACGTGATAGATTTTGAGTATTCACATTCGCCGGTTTGCTCATCGCAGGTACCATCATAATAATATGTGCCGCTTATGCATTCACCGGTGCATTCAACATTAACGCACTTGTTTGCGGCCTTGCAGCGCACGCCCTGGGAGTCACACCCGTTCGGGCACTCCTCAAGCTTGCACCGTGGCTCACCGTTTGAGGGGTCACACTTGCAGTCATAGTAATGCGTGCCTCCGTAACAGGACTCTTCATCAAATCTTGAATAGAAATCCGCGCAATAGTCGGTTTGCTGTGGGGAGCATACTGAAGAGCCAGTTTTGCACCCGTAAGGGCACCGCGTGGGGGAAGCGTACTCGTCAACCACGCATGAGCCTGATTTGCATTCCCTCCTGTAAATCTGTCCGTTCACGCATATCCCACTGCACGTTACGCCGCTGCACTTATCAGTTTCAGGCGCTTCATCACGGAACATCGCATCGCACTCGGCTTTCAAGCGTGCAAGCTCTTTTGCATTGTCGTATTTGGCATTGGCAAGGCAGCACTGCTGCAATTGTGAGATGCAGGATGCGCCGCCACCCGAAGCATCACACCTGAAATACTGGCACGCACAGTAGTTAACGCCGGGGTAATCGCCAGTGCAGGGCTCCATCCTGCCGCTGTTTACGGGACAGGTACCAGTAAGCGTATAGCTGTTTGAGGCGGCCATCGCCTCGGCCTCGGCTTCCCAGCCCTCATACCGCTCCTGTGCGGCCGCATAGCATTCTGCCTTTGTTGAATAAGCAAATGCGGCAGGAAGCAATAGCGCAAAAATCATTAACGGGAGTATGTGCTTCATAGGATTAAATCCCAGCTAAAGCTTATATCTGTGAAAAGCTACAGGAACTGCGCAAGCGAGCTCTGCTTCCGTGTCTCATCCTCAAATATTGAGGCAATCTCCTTCTCAACCTGCTCAAGCCTCTGCATCGCATAGGGGGGCAAATTATACTTGTTTATCACGAACTTCGCAAGCTTGATGTATTTCTCAATGCCGCCCTTGTTTATCGTGAGCAGGAGGCGGCCACCGCACTTCTCGCATTTGCCCACAAGTGGAACCCTGCGGTAGGAGCTGTTGCAGTTGCCGCAGCGGAACGACTGCCTTGTAAATGAGCGCAGGTTGCCGTAAATGTCCGGGATGAAGTGGGAGGAGAGCAGCCGGGCAGCACAATCCGCTGGATCAACCGCCCGTATCCTGTCATATAATGAGAACTGCTTGTCCAGCTTTTCCTTCATTGACTTGAGCTGGACATACTCAGAATAAACTGGCGAATCATTAATGTCCGAAACTTCGTGCGTGTATTTTAAGCCGTACAGCTGGTTCGGCTTGCCAAGCCGCGACTCAACCGTCTCAACCTTGACTGCACTTGGCATCTTGTATTCCTCGGCTGCCAAGTAAAACTCAAGGCCATATGAATCAACGACTTCCATTGCGTGCACTTCATCATCAACTTCCGAGGGGTCAACTATGGTTGTGAGCACGAGCGGCGCGTCCATCGTGGCGCCGCGCGTCTCTGGCAGGTATAGCTTTGAGAAGTTGAGGAATGCGTCCATCAGCAGCATCACCGCGTCCTCATCGCCGTCTGCGTTCCTCCTGCGCGCGCACACCACATACGGGTGTGATATGCCCACACGGCCTTTAACGTATCCTATGAGCCTGCACAATACGCCTGCGGAAGTGTGCGGCGAGAGCGTAATTACGAGATGGCCTACCATATCCTCCTTGCGAGTGGCCTTGTAATACGGCCTGAGGCCGTACAAGTGGATTAGGAGGTCATCAACAAAGTTGGCAACATTGACCGCAAATTCCCCGAGGTTCTCTGAGAATATGACGTCCTGCGGGAAGAGCTCAAGCACCTGGTCATCACGCTCAAGCGGGTCGCCGTTGACATCGTGCGTATAGCCGAGCGCGATTAGTTTCTCAATAGGCGTGCCTATCTCGCGCGGCCTGAAATGGGTTGCCGGGAGGTCAGTGGCATCAAACCTGCACGTGCCGTCCTTGAACACGTGCACGTTGTGCTTTGCACGGAGCAGCCCTTTTTCAAACGGCTCAGGCACTTTTGTGCTATTCGTAAGGCCCTTTATGAGCCTAAACTCTGCGGGCGAGCAGTTGCACCGCTTTGAGGCCGCATCATAAACCTCGCGCAGGTTGAGCGGGCGCTCACTGTGTTTGAGCTTGGTTATGTCAAACATTATGCGTGTGCCGCAGGAAGGGCACACTGGGGAATGCGTGGTTGCCCCGCAGGAAGGGCACTTGAGCTCGAGCAAGTCAACAACAGCAGTCTCTGAGTATTGGCTCTTGAGTGCAGTTGGCACACTGCGCAGCTTGCCGCCCAAATTGCCTATTGGAAACAGGCCGTGCACCGAGCCAGCCATCTCGCGCGCGGATGCCTTCTCAGGCCGGCCCATGCGCGAGCCTATGTAATATGTCGCTTTCTTGCGTATGCCTACCCCGGACGCCTCTGACAGCATCGCACACACGTCTTCCAGCGGGCCGTTCATAATTTCGTCTATCCTTTTTGCGGATACCTTATTATCGCCCGATAGCATCCCCAGCGTTGAAAGGAGCGAGTATGCGGTGTCAGGCGCGAGCAATATATTGCCGTCCCTTACAGTGTGCGGCACACCAAGCGACTCAAGCACGCTTTTTACAGGGCCGTTTTGCAATGAGGCGCCTTTTATGTCAAACCACTCAAACTCAATTTGTGCACCCTTAAGCCCTGAAACCAAAACCCCGAGCTCCTCCTTAGTTATATCACTCCAGAAGTAAAGGTATGCCGGGTGCAACGGGATGGAATGCTTGCGCGAGAGCTCAAACGCATCACGCGCGGATTTAGGCGGGGACATAACTCCCTTTTCCTTGGCGAGGAGATCCCAGTATTCCTCCACGAAGGGGGACGGAAGAAGAACGTGGTTTGCCTTTGAGAAGTCGTTGTACGAGACAAGCATATCACCTAGGAAAAGTATTTTTTCAACCTGCTCGTAAAGCTCCTTGGCCTGTGCCGAGCTTTTCACCTCAAGCACATCGCCATTCTTCAGCCTCACGATTGGGCCCATTATCGTGTCGCAGGGCGTAACGACCGTGCCCTTGCCCGGCCGCTCAATCTTCAGTTGCGTGCCAAGCGCGGGGAAATAGTCCAAAAGCACCATCGTTGCCGGGTGGATTGCCTTTGCCGCAATCCCAGTAAAGCGCGTGCGCCCGTACCTAAGCCTGAACCCGCCCTTTGCAGAGGGATAGGAGAACACGGGGCGGCCCGTGAGCAGGCCGTCAAGGAAGGTGTCGCTCGCCTTAACCTCAACTGAATCCTCACTTTTCTTTTCCTTGACCAGCTTCTCAAGCCAGCCCCAGTCCAAGCCATACTTCTTTGCGTATTTGAGGACCTTGCGCGCCTTCTGTGCAATGCCTTCACAGCTAACGAGCGCCACACCGCTCCTAACGCGGTTGGTTTTCATCCTCTCAAGATTCCTATAAACGCTCACTTCAACTTCTTCTGTCGGGTCCCCATTTATGCACACCTTGCAGTTCCGGAACACCCATTTTATGTCTTCATCAGGCGGCCTGTACTGCAAGCGTGCACAGCGTGCGTCATAAAGGTCAATCTCCTCAACGTAGCGCAGCAGCTCGGTCTCAGTTGGGATGTAATCGCCTATATCTGTAAGCCTGCGCACGTAATCCGCAATTAGCACTGCAAGCGCGGCGGCCGTGCCTCCGGCTGAGCGTATCGGCCCCGAGAAATATACTGATAGATATGTTGAGTTGTCAGGGTTCTTCTCAATCTTGACTGAGGAAATCCCTTCCGTGGGGGCCACAAGCACGCCTTCTGTAAGTATCGCCACGCCTGTGCGTATCCCCTGGTTGAGCCGGCCCTCAAGGTCAAACGGCGTAGGGAACGACCCGTCAACTATTCGCTTTGCGCACTCAAATGCGACTTCATCGCGCGATTTCTTCTCGGCAACCAGTGAGCGTATCAGGTCCTTTATGCCCGGCGGGCCGACTATGCCTTCCACACGGCCAGCCACATCTGGGGCAAGCGTAATCTCAACTGTATCTGAGTAGTCATACCCTTTCCTGCGCGCCTGCACGGCTATCGCCTGGGCATCCTTAAGGCTGGATGCAAGCATCTGCTGGTAAGCTGCGATCCTTTCCGCGGGGCCCATAATATCACGCACTGTTGAAGTCCATAACCCGCAGTGAGTTGTCCTTAAGGTTGTATACGGGCAGCAGGCAAGGCGTAGGTATGTGGCCCTGCATCCTCTGGTAATCGGTCTGGGACTGCCACGTGCCGGAGTTGATCACCGCAATGTTGCGGTAATCGGCATAGCCGTTCTTGTGCACGTGGCCCATATGCATTATATCCGGAACTTCTGAGATTGCCATATAATCCTCATTCTCGGGGATGAGGTGGTTTGAGCCGTATATGGGGCTGAGGTGCCTCCTCTTAAGGTACTCAACCATCGCTTTCTCTGGCTCTGAATAGGATAAGCCGGGCACACTGGCAATCATTGAGTCTATGGAGTTGCCGTGATATATCAGCGAGGTGAACCCCTCAACCTTGAACAGCGACGGGCTTGAGCCGAATATGTAGTTACCGCGCGGGCGCTTAACAAACTCCGCTGGCAGGCGGGGCTGCGGGTCGCCCCTGCGCACTGCATCGTGGTTGCCAGGAACAATAACTGTTGTTATGTAATCCGGTATCTGCTCCAACAGCGAGAATAGCATGTCATACTGGCCGTATATGTCCTGTATTGCAAGCTCGCGCTCCTGCCCAGGGTATACCCCGATGCCGTCAACCAGGTCGCCTGCTATGAATATGTATTTGATTGTGGATGCGATCTCGCGGCCGCGCGCGCAACCACCATCCCCGCCCAGCCAGCGCAGCATCCTCTCAAAGTTATCCCTCATGAAGAGGTTGCTGCCTACGTGTATGTCCGAGAGGAATGCAATTGAAAGGTTCTCCTCAATCTGCCGTTTAGGCTTGTTGAGCGGTATGTCCGGCCACACCACGGAATCCGCATAGAAAAACGGGTCCCTGTACTGGCCGTCAAACGCCACAACCTCGTCAAGTATTATGCCTGCACATGTGCCCATAAGCTCCTTGTTGCCTTTCCCCACAAAAACCTTGAGCACCCCATGCTCATCCTCGGCCTCTATTATCAGGTGGCCGTTCTTTGTGGCTGTTTTTGAGCGCACAAGGCCTATGAACCTGCACCGCTCGCCGCGCTTTGCTCCAGTGTATGATGAGACTGCGTTTTGTGAGGGCTGGAGCCTGAGTATTGATGAGATGCGGCGGTACCTGTCACGGAACAGGGATACAAAATCGTCAACCTGCCCCTTGCACGTTGAGCGCCCGCTAACATCGTGCTCCTTGAGGTGCTCAATGCGCGAGGGATACTCGGAAGCCAGCGCACGGAAAACCGGGCGCTCAACCTCAACTGGCTTCTCCACACATGCAACCTGCTGTTCCTGAAGCAATTTGAAGCGGTGCACCAGCTCGGTTGAGATTATGAATTCATCATTGCACTTTGCAAACTCAATCAGCGCGTCAACATTAATGCCCTCGCTTGTGATTAGATGCTCAACACCCGCCTCCAGAAGAAACCCCTCGCTTTCAACCTTCTGGAGCATATGCGGCACCTCATACCATAAACTACCACTGCGTTGGTGTTGCTCAGCCGCCCTTTATCGTCTCAAGCGTGCTGACTATATTCCAAATTTGCGTGCGGGCGTGCATTGGAAGGTTGATGTCCTCGCTCACGCTTTCAAGCGTGTAAATTGCTGAGCTTGCACGGAAAACCGGGTCTCCCGGCGCGACAAGCTTTGCCTTTGCATCACTGAGCGCCTTCTTGACATTCTTAGGTATTGAGCTGTCTCCCATTAGGCTGTCTATGAATTGGGTAACCTGCAATATCTTCTTCTCGTTTTCGCCCGCACCCTTCTTTTGCACAAAATACACCCCACAGCATTTCGCTGTAATTAGAATGGCAATCATTTTATAGGTGATGTGTAATGAAAAGCTATTTAAAGGGACCGCACAGAAATAGTATGGATATGGCACTCTTAGAGGGCAAGCTCAGGCTGGACATCGTGGTGGTTGAGGATGACACTGCCGCGGTGAAGAATGCGCTTGAGGCATACGGAAGGCATAACGTGCATGTTGCAAGGAGCGTGAACGAGCTCCTCAACTACCTGCTAAAGTGCAAAAGGAAACCAGATTTGATAATAAGCGATGTGTTCGTGAGGAGAAACCGCATTATGCCGCGCCAGGATAATGTGGTGTGCGTGCTTGACCTTGCGTACCGGCACGGGATACCCCTGTGCTTTGTGGCAAAGGCCGACAGGTTCGGGTTTGTCAATCCGGAAGGTGAGGGTACGGTTTCAATTGCGCCGCTTACGCCTGAAGACGTTGCGGCCAGCGTAAACAACATCGCGAAAAATGGTGGCGGTTTTGAATCTGTTGTGTGCAAGCTCATAACTATGAGGGCGGATGGGATGACGGTCGACGCGTGGAAGCTTGCGCTTGACTGTATGAGGAATGCCCTCGTACGGCTTGAGGCCTGGCGAGCATATAAGGCAGGCCATAAAGAGGTTTTGCCGGATATACGCCCAAAAAATATTGCGCAAGAGCAGTTCGGCAAGCGCCCTTCACAAAAGGGGACGCTTGCATCTGCTTAGCTGATTTTATTGCTCATTTGTAAAACTCAATTTGCTCGTATGGCCTCCTGAGTGCGAAGTATGCATATGCCAGGCCGAGCACGAGCCCACCGAGATGTGCCGCGCTTGCAATCCCAGACATCGTGTTGAACGTCCCAAAGAACTCAATAATCACCCACAAGACTGCCGCCTGCCGCATCCTCAGCGGGATGAACATAAGGAACACGACCATATCCGGTGCGACAATAGCAAGTGCGCCAAGGATTGCATAAATCGCACCGCTTGCGCCAAGCGCGGGCACAGGCGGTGCAATGCCTGCA
>JAOAKR010000011.1 GCA_026419815.1 Microcaldota archaeon
AGATGTGTATAAGAGACAGCTGCTCAAGGATGGCGAATTCAACCCTGCAAGCATGGTGCACCGCAAGGGCGTGTGCGAGCCTGCGTGCGCAAAACTTAAGGCGGGGGACTGGGTGCAGCTTGAGCGTATGGGATTCTTCATAGTGGACGGCATTGAAAGCGGAACCCTTCGGTTCATAAAATGCGACTGACTATTTCTTGGTCAGCGCTTTCACTATCCCGTCAATCGAGCCCACAACACTCTTAAGTGCCTCTTTTGAGCCCTTGGCTGGCCCCAGCAGTATCCTTTGCAGTGTCGCTATGTCACGGGCGAGCACGCGCTTGCGCTCCTCAACCGCCCGCTGGAGCATGTGCACGCGCTCAGTGCGTTGCCGTGCCTCCTTTTCGTGGTTGGTTATCTGGCGCTCAATCTCCCTTTTGGAATTCTCAATGCGCTCCCTGCGCACCTCCTCAGCACGCTTATGCTCCCGCTTCCTCTGCTCCTCAACCTTCCTGTGCGCCTCCTGCACCTGCCTCTGCGCCTCGCGCGCCGCCTTCCTCTGCTCCTGTGCGGCTGCACGCTCCTTGTGCTCCTCACGCACCTTCTCGGCACGCGCACCCTCTTTCACAAGCTCCTTCTGCTTCGCAGCATCCTCTTCCCTGCGCTTGCGCTCCTCCTCAACATAATCAACCTTGCTCACTGAAATCTCATCCTTGGCACGGTAGTCCTTTGAAACTATGCCTTGCATCTCATCCGATACGAACTCCTTCTCAGTAACCTGCGTCTTTACTGTGGGCTCGGCCTGCTGCCTGGGGCCGCCCTTCTCACGCTTGACCTCAACCTTCTGAACCGGCTGCGGAGGCTGTGGCGGCTGCTCCTTTTTCATAAATTCGCGGTCCCTCGCGCGCCGCCTGCGCTCCTCAAGCTCCTCCTGCTCCTTGCGCTCACGCTCTTTCTGCGCCTGAGTAGACATACATACCTATATCGCTGCGCGGATTTAAATTAGTATCACTATATCTGCATCGGCTTGACCGGCTCAAAAGGCTTGGTATACTTCCGGTGGTGCAGCACAAACTGCGCGATTAGGTATGCAGAATTCTCAATCGCGCGAGGTATAAGCACCTTTGCCTGGTTGTAGCACTCATCAGGGGTCAGCTTCCCGGTTATGAGCTGGCCTGGCATTGTGCCCGGCGCATCAACACTTTTGTACTTCTGTGTTTCAATTGCAATGCTCTTGCACAAATCAAGCAGCTTGCCCTTAACATTATCTGGCGCCCATATCTCCTCATCGCTTATCACAGGGGGATGCAGCCGCCTGCTGTTCCAGATAGCAATGTTCATCCTGTCACGGGGGCGGACATCTTCCAATGAGCCGTCATAGTTTTTCTCCTTGCACCACTGCTCAAAGGAATCAAGCTTGCCCAGCAGGATCGTCGGCCCGTGGATGTCATTGTGCACGTGTGCGGGAACGTGCAAATCGCTTATCAGGTGGACCATATGCCCAAGCGCTGTGTAAGCCTTCCCAAACTTGCCTATCTCATAATACTTGCCCGCAAGCTCCCAGTACCTCACAATGCGGTAGGCTGCACTCTGGAAAACAACCTTATCATTCATAGCCTCAATGGTAAGGCCGCGCTCACCGTACTGGCGGGTGGGGTCGTAAAAGTGGGCCATATATGGGCGGTTTATTGCGTCATCCTCAATGTTGCCGATAATCCTCTTCCATATCCGCGCAATGAACATGAATATCCGCTTCAGGAAGCCGATGTGCTCCTGCTCTGACTTGGGGACCAAGTGCGCCGCATATTCCTCCCTGTTTTTATAATGCCTGTCTGGGGGCCGGAAGTAAATGTCCTTGAGCGTTTCACCGGGCATAAAAACGTAATCTTCTGCGGATGCGCCTGCAACTATGTGCAGGAGGTACCGCTTTGTCTCAGGGAAATTAAGCATCTGGGCCGCCTCATACGCTATGTGCTCGTGGCACGCGCCGGGCGCATTGCGCAGCCGCTCAACAGCGGCTTGTGACTCATCAATGGTGAGCACGTGCTTGCCATACTCTTTTGCCTTCCGTGCAGTGCCGGCGTTTATCTCTGAAGGGAAAAACACCTCAATCTCGCGGTCCCATTCCTCAATCATCCGTTCAGGGGTACCCTTCTTAGGGAACGTGCCAGTGTCAAAATATATGAGATTTTCACGCTTGTCCCGGCAGGACGGCAGCTGTACGCAGCGCACCGGCACCCCCGCAAATGCCGGCTCAAGCAGAGGGGGCACATCAAATAGCGACTTTATTCTGTCAATAGCTTTGCTGAACTTTTGCACACCCGTTTCCCTAAAGGTGTGCTCGCAGCGGCCGCCCATGCTTAAATATGGCGCTATACCCCTTTTTATACCCTTCCCAACATTTACTAAGTAAACCCGTGCGGGGTGCACCTGCTGGGAGAACTGCATTATGTGGCCCTGACCGCCAAGAAGGCCAAGCTTTGCAGGCGTATCAACCAAGAACGCCTTGCCTGGCAAGCACATCCTTCGCCTTAAGCGCACTCACTTCCTTATCCTTGATCTCAAGCATAATGTCAAAATCAAGCGGCCTCGCCTCACGTATAAACTTTGAAAACCTGCGCACATCAATATGGCTCGCGTGTGTGCCTGGACGGGAGCCCTTCTCCTGCTCGCTGTAATCCACCATCAGCCTGCCGTCACCATCGCCCCACGTGTCCGCCGCTTCCTTCAACGCGGTACGCACACTCTCACCATTGTTCAGGCACGTGTGGTGGAATGAGTCAAACAATACTGGTATGCCGGTCCGGCCGTGCACCTCAAGGCAGTCCTTAAGCGAGTATAGCCGGTCGTCATTCTCTATCACAAGCCGGCGGCACACACTTACAGGAAGTGAAAAGTATACATCGCAAAACCGATCAATTGCACGCCACTTGTTGCCGTACACCCCGCCAACGTGTATTTGTATTTTGGCATCACGCCTGAGGCCCATCACATCAAGCACCTTTGCGTGGTATTCCAATTCGGCAACGCTACGCCCAACAATGCCCTTGTCTGGGGAATTCAGAAGCACAAACTGGTCTGGATGCATTGATATGCGCATGCCGCTTTCCAGTATTAGTTTCCCGATGCGCCTAAGCTCTTTCCTGTGCAGTTTTTCCCAGGCATAATCACATACCGGGTGTGAGGCGAAGGGCACTATGTCCGACGAAATGCGAAAGAACATAAGCCGGCTTGCCAGGTTGAATTGCAGTATGCGCCAGAGGCAGCTAATGTTATTGGAAACGCACTGCCTCATCTTTTCGTGCGAATATGATGCAAGCCTAAAAGTAGTATTGGCGGTGCAGCCTATCCGCGTATTGATGCACGGGTAGCCTATATTCACGCTTCATATTTGAGTCAAAATGTATTTAATCCCTCAATATTACAAAAAAATACGTGGCTACTAAAAAGCTGAACTCAATCATTACCTCTCAGGAATGTATTGACCTCCAGCGCAGGATTAGCCTTGAGCGTGCAAAGAACGGGCTGCAGCACGAGGGCATATGCTCAATACTTTCAATTTATGCTGTGAGCAAGGCAACCGGCCACCCCTTAGATGAGGTGTGCAACAATTACCCAAAGTTCCTTGAGCTTGTACTTTCAAGCAAGGGCTTGCAGGACAAGATGGTTGAGCTGCTGTCCAAGCGCACGACAACTCGCACAATGAGCAGGCGGCTTGCCAACACTGAAATTGCAATCTCATCTATTCTTCCAGAGATTGGGAAAGCTGGCAAACCGCTTAGGGTACTTGATGTTGGAATCGGCGGTTATGACAATTGTGAGGAGCTCATAGGCATAACCACAGTTGAGCTGCTGATGCACCTGAACGATGAGTTTGGCAGCGGCCACCGCGTATTCGGGGGGGACATACTCCAAAAGGAATTTGTGGAGCACCTGATAGGGGGCTCAACGCTAGTGCTGTCCCCGTTTGACTTGCTTAATCCCCGCGAATATATGGAGCATATTGCATCCATTTATTTTGTATGGGAATTTGACATTGTGCGGTGCTCAAACCTCCTTACACATTTTGATACGCAGGCACAAGAAATAGCCATCCGCAACCTTCGTACCCTCGTAGCGCCATACTCTGTGCTAATTTATAACTTGGGCTTTGACGATGAGCATACGGCAGAAATAAAGAAAGGGGAATCCACGGGTACCCGCCTAATAACGAAGGAGGGGCACCTGCTATAACCAAAGCTACCTCCGAGAGAGATGCGCAAACAGGCCTGCTCCAAGGATAAATAGCACCAGGCTCAATGAACTTAGGCACGGCGTCTCAGTTTCACCGCATTTTACTGAGGCCCTCTCTATGCATCTGTCAGCATTGGCATAGCAAACCATCACAGAGTTTTTACGGCAGTCTTCCTTATCATTGCCGCTTGATGCCCCGGCTATGCATGATGAAAGCTCATCTGCGCACTCGCTAACCGCTGGGCAGTCGCCGGCTGAGTATTTTGCACTCATAATTGGGTACTTGGCACTTATGCAAGCTAGGCCGCCTGATTTATATGTCTCTAAACACGCGCGGTCCATCTTGCCTTTTTCATCAAAGGGGCAGTTGTCGCACGCGCCCGTATACGAATTAATGGAACAACTTGCAAAAGCTACAACGTTTGCAAGCAATAAGGCAAGTAAAGCAGCTGTCTTAGCCATAACACAAAACTTCCGCTAAAATTTATATGTCTCTTATGAGCAAAAGGGAAATATTTATTAATAACGTATTGGCCAAAAAACATATGGCCCAAACTCAAATAAGCAAACCGCTTACTGATGATGAAAAAAAGAGGCTTATTGGCATACAGAAGATCATAGATGATGCCAAGCGCAAGGCAGGCCATGTGGTCCAGCTCCCTTTATATATGGATACCACAAGGGAGATTGTACGGGACGTGCTCGGCCTTGAGATGATGCCCGCCCGTGGCATTGAGACTGAGCGCCTTATACTTTTGATTGAGCAGGACCCTAAGCTATTTGGGAACTTCGTTGATGTGATGGTGCAGGCGACTAATGGGCTAACAAGGCCCGGGCGCCTTGCAATCACTGAAAAGGCAATCGCCGAGCGGCTGGGCATCTTCCTGAAGCGCGGGCCATTCCACGTGCTTGATGTTGGGGTGGGCGCAACTGATTCAGAGGAAATGAAGGCAGTCACTACAATTGAGCTTGCCGGGTTTCTTGCGTGCCGTGCGCACAACGTAACCGTATTCGGCGGGGATATCCGCCTCAAGAGCTTTGAGGAGACCCAGATGTGGGGCGCACGCGTTGTCCTTTTCCCGTTTGACTTGTTCAACCCAATGGTGTACCTTGAGGCGCTATATAATAAGCACGGGTTTGACACGTTTGACATTATAAGGTGCAGCAACCTGCTCGGCCACTTCTCAGAGGAGAGGCGCAAGGAGGCACTGCCGATTTTGCGCGTGCTTGCGCGCAATACGTCCCTGCTAATCTACAATGATGATTACGAGAACACTTACACGGTTGAAACGCGCATTGCAGGCAGGATAACCTGTGAAACAATAACTATGTAAGCAATTGGCTTCGTAGCCTGCCAATAGCATATCCTAAGTAGCAGCAAAAAAGTGCAGGGGGTGGGATTCCCAACTCCTTGGATTTCGCCGGAGCGAAATGCCTGCTTATGCATCCCAAAAGAGGTGCAAACCTCCTTTTTCTGGTGCAGCTCTTTAGGCATCCCAAAAGAGGTGCAAACCTCCTTTTTCTGGTGCAGCTCTTTAGGCATCCCAAAAGAGGTGCTTTGGACCCACGTAGGCGCTAGGCCACAGGATTTCTTCAGATCATCCTCCCTTTCGGGAGTCATAACTTAAAGTTCACTTCATATATGGAACGCCGCAACCCCTTTGGGGGTTAGGGCAGACCACACGGGAAGGGGGAACTCCCCCTACCACAGTGCCTTAAGTCCTGCGCGTTTGACCGGGCTCCGCCACCCCTGCGCGGGGATTGTAAGCCCCGCACCCCAGGTATTTTGCCTCGCAAAAATGGGCACTAAAAACCCATCCCGCAAGCAAACCACTGGGACAGGGATACTTAACGAGATAAATTATAAAAGGCATAAAAACCGGGGGATCGCTTACTTGGCCGCACCGCCTGCTGCGCCCTTGCCACCCTTGCCCTTCTTCTTGCCCCTAAGATACCTGTAGCCGCACTTCCTGCACTTTGTCGCGGTCTTGGGGTTCCTGGACTTGCACTTGTGGCATACCTTGACGCTCATCAGGACTGCCTCGGCCTCTGGGAATTTTGCCATATGAACATCACCTAACGCGGTTATTTCAATCCGTGAGAGTTTATAAATCTACGAGCGCCCAGCCGTTCCCCAAACAGATTAATAACTTAGCCCGCCGTAATAGGGCTTATGGGAATGCGTGAGATTGCCGAGCTTGTGCGCATTGAGCATTCAGTAATGCTTGTGCTGGGAGTAATCACTGCAATAGTGCTCCTTGACCTCCAATTTACATATGTGCAGCTTATCCTGCTCTCGTTGTGCCCATTCCTGGTCTCAGCGGGCGCGTTTGCGCTGAACGATTACTTTGATGCGGAATCTGACAGAAGGAACAGGAAGGATAGGCCGATTGTGCGCGGTGATGTGAGCAAGCAATTCGCATTATGGCTTGGGATTTCATTATTGTCGCTTGGTGCGCTCCTAGCGTTCCCCTTGGGGATGCACGCCTTCTCAATTGCGCTCGTGTTTGCGTTCCTCTCAGTGCTGTACGACTGGAAGCTCAAGGATGTCGCACTCATAGGGAATTCAATAATTGCGGCGTCAATGGCAATAGTGTTCATATTCACTGAAGTGGCGCTTGCTGGCACCATCTCCCAGCTAACGCTGCTCGTTTGCACTGCATCATTCTTATCAGGGCTCGGCAGGGAGATACAGAAGACGGTGCAGGATGTTGAGGGCGACACGAAGGCAAGGAAGTCAATGACCCTGCCAGTCATAATCGGGAAAGCAGCTTCACTACATCTCTCGCTCGTGTTCATTTTTGCAGCGTCACTGCTCGGCATCTATCTCTACCTATCAGTGCCGCCCCTCCAAAACAATGCGCTATACATTGCTCCGATGGCGCTGTCAATAGCGCTCCTGTCCTACTCATCATACCTGTTTTATGGGGACAAAAAGCAGAATGAGAAGGGGAGAAAAATCTCACTATACGCATTAATGCTGGGCATCCTTGCGTTCCTGCTTGGCGGCCTATGATAAAGCGTTAAAAGCATTTTACCCCTAAACGCGTTGGAGTGTATAGTGATGGTCGTTATCTCTTCTGCTAAGGAATTCCTTGCAGTGCCGTTCAACCGGTACCTTATGGTCGCATTGCTGGTAATCGGTGCGATTGCGCTTACCATAAGTGAAAATCCTGCAGCCACGGCATCCAAAAAGTACGAGGCGTACGTATTCGTACTGCCCACCTGCCCGCACTGCGCAGAGCAGAAGCCCATCATATACGAGCTTGAGAAAGAGATGCCTGAGGTCGCATTTCACATAATAGATGCGTCCACACCCGACGGCGCGGCATTGTTCCAGAGGATGGCGCGCGAAGTAGGGCTTGACACCACACGGCTTGCCGTCCCAACAATTATACTCAATAAGAGCGCACTTGTGGGCTTCCACACAAAGGAGCAGATACGGGCAGAGATTGAGAAGTGCATCGCCGCGTGTGAGGCCGGTGCTGGCTCGCAAAGCGCACAGCAGCAGGAAGGCATAACCGCAATCAAGGAATTTGACCTGCCGTTCCTTGGCAGGACCGACCTTACCACAATGTCTCTCCCGGTGCTTGCGATCGTGCTCGGCCTGATTGACGGGTTCAACCCATGCGCGATGTGGGTTTTGGTATACCTGATAGGGCTGCTCCTGGAAGTGGGCGACAAAAAGAAATTCTGGCTCATAATAGGAAGCTTCCTGTTCGCTTCCGGCACACTGTATTTCCTGTTCATGACCGCGTGGCTCAACGCATTCCTCCTCATAGGGTATATGAGGCCGGTAATGGTTCTTATTGGGCTGGTTGCGCTTGGTGGCGGCATAGTGAGCCTCAAGGAATACTATACAACAAAAGGCGCGCTTGAATGCAAGGTGGGTGATGCGGATACCCACGCAAAGACACAAAAGCACGTGCAAGACATAATCGCGCAGCCGCTTACAATCGGCATAGTATTCTCAATAATAGTGCTTGCGTTCGTTGTCAATTCCGTTGAGTTTGCGTGCTCCTCGGCGATACCCGCAGTGTTCACGCAGGTGCTCGCAATGAAGGATATCAGCACGCTTGAGCGGTATGCATATATCGTGCTATACGACATATTCTTTATGATTGATGACATCATCATATTCACGATGGCTGGGCTTGCGGTGGGCGGCGGGCTCGGCGAGAGATACGCCAAGTACTGCAAGCTGCTGGGCGGCGTCATAATGGCCGTGCTTGGGGTCATAATACTTTTTGCGCCGCATCTATTACGCTAGCGCCCGCACACAAAAGGTGCACATATGAAAAATACGTGCTGTAAAATTGGGATAACACACCTTATTGGTGTGGCCGCTGCACTCTCACTTATTGAGGGGGCACTAATATTGGCAGGAGTGATTACGCCGCTCTTGAACTATTCGCTTGGCAATATTATGTTCTCATTGCTGGTGCTCTGCACTGTAATTTATGCGGGCGCTATTAGTGCAAGAGAAGGGCTGCTGGAATCACTGAAAAACGGTGCGCTTGTAGGGGGCGCTGCCGCGCTTGTCATGGCGCTTCTGGCTCTTGCAAGCCATTACACGGTAAGGGTTCCGGTGCTGGGGATAAGCGCGCCTGACAGCATTGCATTTTACGTCCTGCTGCTAATCATCATAGCTGAAAACTCATTGCTTTGCGCAGTAGTGGGCCTAATCTCCGGGCTGGCTGCACGCGCATTCCAAAAGCCTGCACGTGCCGCCACGCGCAAGTGAGCATTAGCCTTGAATCCCTGCGAGAGGGCAACACGCCACACAGCTGTCCAGTAATACGCATTTAATTATTGCCGGCAATTATCTTGCGTATGGGTTTGGCGATACAGGCCAAGGGCCTTACAAAGAAATATCCAGGCAAGACTGCACTTGATGGCTTCTCATTAGAGGTAGCTGAGGGCGAGATTTTAGGGCTGTTGGGGCCGAACGGCGCCGGCAAGAGCACATTCATTAGCATTATCTCGGGAGCTGAGAGTGCCTCCTCAGGCGAGCTGTTCCTTTTTGGGGAAAACGCCTCCAACCTCTCGCGCAAGCTGGTTGGTGTGGCGCCACAGGACAATGCAGTTTACCCGCTGCTTACCTGTATGGAAAATTTGCTTTACTTCGGCTCGCTTTATGGTATTACCGGGCGGGAGGCGCGCACACGTGCCGAGGAGCTGCTGCAGCAGCTGGGCCTCTCAGACAAGAAGAATGTGCCCGCCGCCAGCCTGTCAGGAGGGATGCGCAGAAGGCTTAACCTCGCGTGCGCATTGATGCACAGGCCCAAAATCATAATTTTGGATGAGCCGACCACCGGGCTTGACCCTGCTGTGAGGAATAGCATGTGGAAAACCGTGCGCGAAGTTGCGCGTGACACCGGTGCAACCGTCGTCCTCACAACACATTACTTGGAAGAGGCGGAGGCATTATGCTCGCGCATCGTATTGATGAACTCCGGGAAAGTGGTTGCGGACGGCACGCCGTCCTCACTGAAAAGATTTGCGGGAAGGGAAATCGCCAAGATTAAGTCCATCCCGGGCAAATATGAGGTGGCCATTGACAGGCTGCGAAAGGTCAAAGGTGTTGATGCAGCCATACCCACCGAGCACGGCCTGGTGGTTGAGTCTGACAATATTTCCCCGCTCATACAGGAGATTACAAGGGTGCTTGAAAAACACGGCGAAAAGATTGTTGAGCTATCAATATCGCGGCCATCGCTTGAGGACGTGTTCCTCAAACTGACCGGCGCCAAGCTCAGGGAAGGTGCAGCTGATGAGCCGGCAAAATAAGTGTGCTTTACTGGAAGAGGGGCTTGTGGGCCCACAGGGATTGGCTGGAGCCCAAAGGGGTAATTAAGGATGAACCTGCTAAGTGAGATTGCAAAGGATTGGGCGCAGTTCACGCGTGACGGCCGCACACTGCTCCTTATGCTTGCAGTGCCGGCACTTGTGGTAATCATACTGAACTTGGTGTTCAGCAGCACCTCAATTGAGCTGCAAAAGGCCGCGATGGGTTACTGTGATGAGGATGGCAGCAATTTCTCGCGGTTGTTCGTTTCCGGAATAGCCAATAATACCCTACTCGTTGATTATACCGGCCCCCAGTGCACTGCCGTTCTTTACAATGAGGTCAAAACCGGCAAGCTCGTGGCCGCATTTATCATCCCACCTGGGTTTGAGCAGGGCATTGCCAATGGGCAGGCGCAGGCCATACGCATATTCCTTGACAACTCCAAATTCCAGGTGTCGCCATCACTGCAATCCCTAATGTCCGCCGCGGTGCAGAGGACGGGGCAGGAGGTCGGCAGGCAGTTCATAATGGAGGTTTGGTCGCAGCTTAATGATGCAGACGCAAAGCTGGTGCAATTGGGCGAGGACGTGCGCACCACACGCGCGCGTGCCGTGGATATGAAAGCACAGCTCAAAGCCACTGCGGATTCTCTGAATTCGCTGGACGTTAACTCGGTCAAGAGCGAGCTTGCGCTTGCCAACACAACCCTGAACGCCACTTACGCCAAGCTTGAGCTTGCGCAAGAGAACCTCACTAAGATTGAATCGGATTTTGCCGAGTATGACCTCACATTAAGCCAGACCGAGACTGATCTTGTAAGCATAAATGGCACCCTCTCAGATATGGCATACTCGCTTGCGCAGATGAAATCTGGCGTGAACTGCTCCGACCCGCTCTCACTGCCGTTATGCTTAACCTTGGATTCGCTAAACGCAAGCGTTTCATCCGCGCACTCGGCTGTTGAGTTGAGGCTGGGTAAGGTGCGCAGTGCACGTGCCGGGCTTTACGCAGCCAACCTCACGATACAGGAATTCAAGGCCAACATAATCGCGGCCAAGAACAGCTCCGAAGATGCACACGCCAAGCTTGCTGCAATGGCGCAGTTCATCACACAGCTTGAGGAAAACCGCAATACTGCACTCAAAACCATACAGGAAATTGACTCCTCATTGGATCTCATAATAAACAAGACCTATGAGCTGGAGGGCATCATCGGAAGAAGCAGGGCGCAGGTGCATACCATAACCTCGCGCGAGCCCGATACGGTGGTCACGCCCATACTGCTCTCATCGCACCAGCTTTTGGGCGAGAAGCCGTTCTTTGATTTTCTTCTCCCAAGCATGCTTCCGCTGGTGCTGATGTTCGTAGCACTCTTCATTTCCTCAACGTCATTAGTTAAAGAGAAATACTACGGCACGTTCGCACGCATACGATTAGCGCAGGTACACCCGTTAGAGTTTGCCTCATATAAGGTGATAAGCTATACAGTTGTGATGCTGCCGGCCGCGCTTATACTACTCCTGCTCTCCTCCCTTGCATACGGTGCGTTTCCATTGCTTAATTTTGGACTATTCATCTTCCTGTTGGAGGCACTGGCACTAACCATATTCGTGTTCGCAGCACTCGGCGTGCTCATCGCACTTTATTCTGAATCAGAGGCCACTGCATTCCTCTCCTCATTAGTGGTAGGCCTCCCCCTGTTATTCATGAGCGGCATCCTGTTCCCGTTTGAGTTTATGCCGGCACAAGCAGCCGCTGCCGGCCTGGCCTCGCCATTAACGCTGGCCATGCTTGCAATGCAATCGGCAATAACTTATGAGTCGCCTGCCCACGCATACCTCTCAACACTGGCAGCATACGGTGTCTGTATCACGCTAGTTTCTGCCATTGCGTTATACCTCTCAGCAAAAAGATAGTGCTATATCCTTTTGAGTGCATACACTTGCATGCTAAAACACCTAACAATTGAATTTTTATACGTTGACAGGTCTTCGTGCAGCAGGTGCAGGAAAAGCTACGAGAACGCACGTAAAGCGTATGCCAAGCTTAAGCGCGAACTTGCAAAATCCGGCATAAATGTCCGCTTTAAGGCAAGAAAGATTCCGCTATCAAAGCTCCAGCAGTCAAATTCCGTGCGGATTAACGGGAAAGACTTGTGGGCCCTGCTGAAAACGCGGAAAACAAGCAAGCCTGCGCCTACAAGCAGGTGCTACGGGTGCTCAAAGCTTAAGCGCAAGCCTTGCGAATGCAGGGCCTATTACCACAAGGGCAGGAAGCTCACAGGCATCACACAATCCATGATAAGAGAGGCCGTAATGTCAGTTCTGTGGAAATGAAAGGGCAGGCCATCGCCTACTATTCGCCTTTACCCCTCCCGAGCCACTAATTGGCTACTCGCGTGCAAAAGCAACGGCAGGCGAATACTATTTTTCACGAATGACTACGCATTGCTGCGCGCACTCGTGAAAGAGGTGGACATAATCAAAATACGAAACTGCGATACAGAGTTTCTTTGTGGGGTTCTACGATGAAAAGAATACTTGATAAGCTCACACAAGACGAAAGGTAGCTCACTACTACTTTCTTTTTGATTGTGGGTGCATTTGTAGTATTTCTATTTTTTGTCATTATGATTTTTGGTTGGGCGCCTGTCTCACCGTCGCGAAAATCGCTGGGTATTCTGCATACGCAGTGATGAACGCGTTGTAGATCTGCGTCGGTATACATACAGCTAACGCCCCTACAATAATACTGATCACGAACGTTAGCACATACTCTTCAAGCGTATTCCGATGAACGAACGACGAAAACAATGAAACACCAAAAACTTTTCCAAAAATAGTTTATGCAATTCCCAACTCGGTCCTTAGATTGATTACAACAATCAAAGCTCCACTTTATCAAATTTCTTCGCCAGCTTCACGTTCTTGTGCACTCCCTCGAACTCTTCCGCGTTTACGGTGTGCACCGGCACAGGCGCTCAACACACCAATATTAAGGTTTTATGCCTAAAAAAATCGTGGGTGCCACATTTACAAAGGCGGAATATGTGCTCCTGCTCGTTTTAGTCCCAGCCGTGCTCATAGGGATATACCTGCTTCCTAGCGAAATCAAAAACCTGCTTATTATGCACAGGGAATCACCTACCCCGCTCTCTGTGTTTTTCTCAAATTACACACATTCTGATGCGGGGCACTTGTCAGCAAACCTTGAGTCTTACCTGCTGGCTATGCTGATGATACTGAGGCTTGAGGCTGACAAGCGCATATTATATCCCTCACTTGCACTGCTCTTCCTCATTCTGCCGTTCTTCGCCTCAATCGCCACCCTCCTATTCGTGCCTATACCCAATTCCCAAGGTTTTTCTGCAGTAGTGGCCGGCCTGATAGGGTATTTTGTGTATGTAGTTTACAGAAGGCTAAAAGATGGTTGGAACGTAAGTATGCCACCTTACCTCGTCTTTGCAGTATTCATAATCGCAATGAATATGCTTATTTGGCAGGCGATGGTATCTAGTAGCATCCTTATGGTTGTAGCCATCCCCATTGTAATACTAACCATTTACCTAAGCCGTAAGCCGATTAAAGAGATCTCCGAAAAGATTTACGAGGCGTATGCTTTGCGGCGGCACTCATTATTGGATGCCGCAGTTCTGGCATTGGCCATAATTTTCCTATTTTCAATGGGCCCGCTTATCCAAATTGCAGTTGCCGGTGAGGCAGTTTCAAACGCAATCGCCCACTATACAGGATACATATTTGGGATGCTCATCCCCCCATATGTGCTCGGGAACCTGTACGGCCGCAAACCAAGGGTACGGGACGGCTAAACGGCCTTCTTATCTGTTAATCCCTTGGGGATGCGGTATTCCTCCCACTTAACCTTGCCCGTATCAATGGCTTTCTGTATGCTGCGCTCAACACTGTTCATATTCGCGTTGCCACTCTTCACTTCAACAAATACTATCTCACTTATCTCTTTTGAATCCATCCCCTTGAACACCACAAAATCAATCGGTTTCCCGATAAATCTGACTTCTGTTGGGCTGTACTTGAAATTTGGGAGGTATGGGGCGAGCTGCTCTGAGAACTGGCCGCCTAAAACGGCACGCGAGCGCTTTATCGCATCATCCCTTTCCGCTTCTATAAATTCTGCAAACTCACTCTCACTCATAACAACCATGCCTTTTGTTGCCAGGTAGCGGCCGAGCAGGAACGCTGCAATGAGCAGAGCAAGGGCAATTATGAGCGCAAATATTATTTCCAGCATATGCGGATATCCACGGGAATCCATATAACACTTCCAAACGGGAGGATGCGCTTATTTTATAACACTCACGTGAAAATTGATTTGGATGGGCGTATTAGAGTACTTCGGGATATGGATGGCCGCATCGGTGCTGGGCCTGCAGGGCCAGGCCGCCGAGGCAGTGGCCTTCTTCATTTATGATACTATTAAGATATTCCTGCTGCTCGCGGTGATGGTATTCCTTGTCTCAATTGTGCGCACGTTCGTCACCCCGCAAAAAATCAAGAGATGGCTTGGAGGGAGACGGGAAGGTGTTGGGAACGTGCTTGCCGCCCTGCTGGGGGTCCCCACACCGTTTTGCTCGTGCTCGGCAGTGCCGCTATTCATCGGGTTCATTGAGGCGGGCGTGCCGCTGGGAGTGACGTTCTCATTCCTCATAGCGTCACCGCTCATAAACGAGGTTGCGATTGCACTATTATTGGGATTGTTCGGCGTGGAGATTGCCGCGCTGTATATTGGTCTTGGGTTAGTGATTGCAGTGGCAGCTGGGATCATAATCGGGAGATTACACTTGGAAAATGAGATTGAGAAATCAGTATTCAGGCTCAAGCCCAAGCGAAAAAGGGAGGATAAGCTCACGTGGGATGACAGGATAGAGTATGCCAAAGAGCAGGTGTCGTGGAT
>JAOAKR010000012.1 GCA_026419815.1 Microcaldota archaeon
CTTTGAGAGCCACCAATGATCTCGCCGTGGCCTTCAGGGGCGAGGAAGTCGCACCCAAGCACGACCCGCGGGTCATCAGGGTCCTCCATCATATAGAATGCCTTCACCTTTTTTGGGTAGCGTGTGCATATTATCGGGACGTCATAAAGCGTTGCGAGCTTCTCCTCCTCAATGGTCCTAAGGTCCTTGCCCCACTCAACTTCCATCCCGCATTTTTCCTTAAGGGTTGTTAGTGCATCAGAGTAAGTCATGCGCACGAACGGCTTTTCAACAGTCGGCCTTAGCTTTGCAAGGTCTCTCCCCAGCACCCTGAGCTCATACACGTTCCTCTCAAGCACACGCCTGACAATATGCTTAAGCAGCGCTTCACCATAATCCTGTATCATATTGAAGTCCGCCCAAGCAACCTCCATCTCAGCGTGCCAGTATTCGGTTAGGTGCCGGCTGGTCTTGCTCTTCTCAGCCCTGAACGATGGTGCTACTGTATATATCTTCTCCAGCGCAAAAATCGCCGGCTCGGCATACAGCTGCCAAGTTTGTGCAAGGAACACGTCTTTCTTGTCAAAATAGTTTACTGAAAAAAGCTCGCTGCCGCCCTCACATTGCACAGCCTGGAATATGGGCGACTGGTATTCGTAGAACCCTTCCCCCCTGAAATACTCGTGGATAGCGCCAATGACCGTGCTACGCACCTTGAGCACCGCGGTCATCTTTGAGCTCCTTAGCCACAAATGCCTGTTATCTGCAAGGAACTCAATGCTCTGGTCCTTGCTTATAGGGAAATTCTCGCTTTTCCCAACCACCTGGTATGATTTCACACTTATCTCATACCCGGTGGGTGCGCGCACATCTTTCTTGACCGTGCCGCGTATGGTAAGTGAGGCCTCAACCTGCAGGTGGTCAATTTCCTCCCACTGCGTCTCAAAATTATCCCTGCTGAATACACACTGCACCATCCCACTGGAGTCCCTGAGGAGGATGAATTTCATCTTGTTGCTGCCGCGCTCGCGGTGGACCCATCCACGCACCTCCACCTCCTTCCCAACTTCTGAGTCCGAAAGTATCTCGCCTATGGGCCTCATGCGCAAGATTAGGCGAGAATGCTTTATATATGGATAGCGCGGCCTCACGCTTTTAATCCAATCGCCCGCTAATTATAGCCATGAGGACGCATTACATTTCAGATGCAATCGCCCAGCCTGAGGGCACGGAAGTTACGGTTGCCGGCTGGCTTCACGAGGTGCGCGATATAAAGAAAATCTGCTTTTCAGTGCTGCGCGACAGGAGCGGCAAGATACAGGTCACCGCAAAGGCCGGCACGCTCCCAGAAGACCAGATGGAGATACTGCGCTCCCCAAAGGAAACTGTTGTTGCAGTAACCGGCCGGATAGCAAAGGGCAAGGGTGCAAATGCTGGTGTTGAGCTTTACCCTACGAAAGTTGAGCTGCTCGGGAAGGTTTACGGTAAAGTGCCTTTTGACATCACAGACAAGGAGAAGCTCCCGGAGATTGATGTCCGGCTTGACCACCGCTACGTTGACCTCAGGCGCGAGGAGGTGCAGGCAATATTCCGTGTAAGGGCGACTGTGCAGCAGGCATTCAGGGAGTCGCTTATCGCATTAGGCTTTGACGAAATAGTCCCAACAGCAATAGTTGGTGCAGCAACCGAAGGGGGCGCAGAGCTGTTCCCCATAGTTTACTTTGAAAAGGAGGCATTCTTGGCGCAGAGCCCACAGCTTTACAAGCAGCTCGCTGTTATAGGCGGGATGGACAAGGTGTTCATGCAGGGACCGGTATTCCGTGCGGAGCCGCACAGCACCACCACACACCTAAATGAGGTTTACCAGATGGACATTGAGATGGGCTTTGCAAACGATGACGATGTGATGGATATTGAGGAGCACGTGCTAAAGCACATCCTCAAGTCGGTAGCTGAAAAGCGCGCGCAAGAGCTCAAGATGCTCAACGCGCATGTTGCAGTGCCAGACAAAATACCGCGCTTCACTTACACCGAGCTTGTTGACAAGCTGCGCGCACGCGGGGAAAATATTGAGTGGGGCGATGACTTCACAAGGGCGCACGAAAAGATGATAGGCGAGATTGTGGGCTCTGAGGCATATTTTATCACAAAGTGGCCAACGAGGATACGTGCGTTCTACTCTATGCCCTCCCGCGATAACCCGGAGGTATGCAACGCGTTTGACCTCATATACCGTGGCCTTGAAATCTCCTCAGGTGCACAGCGCATACACGACCCGGAGCTGCTTGCGCAACAGATACGCGGAAGGGGAATGAATCCTGAAGATTTTGAGTTTTACATAAAGGCATTCAGGGCGGGTGCGCCGCCGCACGCAGGCTGGAGCATAGGCGCAGAGCGTCTCACAATGAAAATATGCGGCCTTGAAAACATACGTGAGGCAACGCTGTTCCCGAGGGACCGCGTTAGAATCCATCCATAGTGCCCTTTGAATCCAGGCCTGCATTCCTGCCCTGCTGCCACCTCCCACATTCCACTTGGGGCACGCCCTGGCGCAGGCATCCGCAACCAATAACCCCTCAATACTTGCTGTCCTGCCACTCGCCATCATCCTCCTGCTTACCGACATCCGTAACATAACCGCCCCTACCCCTAATCTTTTATTAGTTAGCCACGATTGTAGATTATGCTTAAATTGCGGTTATCTGGGAAAAAGCAGGATTTCAAGGGGTACACGCTGCTTGAAGGGTTCCCTGGCTACGGCTTGGTGGGGACGATCGCAGTCAACTTCCTTGTTGAGAAGCTTGGCATGGAGATGATTGGGTTCATTGAGTCCCCGCTGTTCCCGCCTGTTGCGGCGATACACGAAGGCAGGCCGTACCCCCCGCTCCGCCTGTACAAGTCTGACAAGCATAAGCTTCTCGTTATAATGTCCGAGTTCGTGATGGACCGCAAAATCATAAAGAATGTCTCTGATATGGTTTATGACTGGTGTGAAAGCATCGGTGTCAAGCGCATAATCTCGCTTGGCGGGATATCAATACGTGGCAAGCAGGACGAAGTCTTCTGCATCTCTTCTGACCAAAAGGAGGAGAAGCTGTTTGAGAAAATGGGCATAACCCCGATACGGGAGGGCGCAACAACGGGCGTGAACGCGCTCCTGCTCATACGCGCGAGCACTGGCGGAAAGATACCGGTCGTATCCTTGCTGGCCGAGGCAAAGCAGGATTACGTTGACCCGCTCGGCGCGGCGATGGTGCTCACCTCGCTTTCCGATTATATCGGGCTGAAAGTGGACACAACCGAGCTGGTGCGCGAGGCTATGGTGATTGAGTCAAAGCTGCGGCAGGCGATGGACGCTGCCAAGAAGGCTGAGAAAGCATACACACCTTCCGGCGGCCACGAGCCGATGTATGCATAGGGGCGCATCCGCCCACACTTCCGCTTTCGCGGAAGGTGCCCGCAAACCTTCGGTTTGCTTGGCCCTATAACCCCCGGTATTTCTGCTTGCGCAGAAATGTGTTTGGGCGCATCCGCCCACACTTCCGCTTTCGCGGAAGGTGCCCGCAAACCTATGGGTTTGCTTGGCCCTATAACCCCCTTCCGCATCACCAAATACTGATAAGAAACCGCATTCAACACCCCTTAATTTTAAATGGAGGGGAAGGGATTTGAACCCTCGAACCCGCTAGGGGACCAAGCTTTTCACACCTTTTTATGGTGCCCTGAACCTGGCGCGTTTGACCGCTCCGCCACCCCTCCATCACTCAGTCCTTCGTTGTAATGATCCCTTCACTTCAACAACCAGTTTTGCAGAAGTTAGGGGGTGGATTAATTGACGAGACAAACCTTTTTATACCTGTGCAGTCAATAAAGTTTCGTGAGCAGTGCAGAAGCGTTCCGTGATCATGAGGAGCATAAAAAACGTGGCCTGTCATCAATTGAAACTACAAAAGCTGAACGTGATTGGGCGATACGGAATTACGATCACAAATTCGTTGAGCAATTCTTCAACTATTACAATTGCATATGCAGTAATCTCAGCTTACCGCCCATAGATGAGCTACGTAAGATGCAGCTTATGCGTGAGCCCATCTCAGATGACCACGCTCATACTATTTTGCAGCACGTCAAGGCACTCCAAAGTGCGCTTGGCGTAAAGGCAGATGGCAAGTGGGGCCCGGCAAGCGCAGCTGCTGCCTCTCTTTACGCAAAAAAGAGTTCATTATCTGTAAAACCGCCGGAATCCTGGCTTGGCAAGCATTTCCAGCAGAACTCCTATGGGCTCTCTAATGCGGAAAAAGATGCAATTTCCTCAAATCCCAAAATAAGTGCGCCCTCGGTAGAGGTGGGTCAGGGCAATATGTCTGGCAGTACGATTGTACGCACAAGCTCGCAGTCGTTCGTTTCTGAATTAGGGGGAGTACACCAAACACAGGTAATTGAGCTCACTGTTGCTGAGCACCGGGAGGGGCCCCTAATTGCTATCAGTGGCGCATTACTGACGCTAAAGGAGTTCAATCAGCAGTTTGGCACAAATGCAAAAGTTGTAAAAAACTACGGGATTGAGTTCTCGGAAAAAGATATGGTGAGGTTTGCCACGTCTAAGGCCGTACTTGAACAGGTGTACGGCAGGATTCCCTCGGACTTAGAAGTATTCCATTTTATGGGCGGGCTTGCAAGGCTTGAGCAAACAGGGGTTAAAGACCAAAAGGCTATGGAAATGATGGTTATGCTTAACAAGCGCTTTGGCATAACCCATTTTTCGCGCTACTCTGGCGATTCGCTATTGAAACAGTACAGTAGTGTGGACTGGAGCACAGGTGCGCTAAAAATAGATCCATCCAAGGAGCAGGTGCTTTATTTTGGCAATCAGTATGATCACAACGGTGCCTACCTCCAGCACGGTAAAATGGCTGTTGATCCGCTCACTTATGCAGGAAAGCAGGTATTCATATATGAAGGCGAGGAAGAAAAGCAGTTTTTTAGTGCCTGTAATGAAATGAATAAATCTGTCCCACGGAAATATGATGTAATCATAGCAGGCCATGGATCCTCTTCTGGGATATGGCTTGGTGATCGTAACAGAATCGGTGAGCGTGCTGAGCTTGATCTCACGGATACCCAATTCAGCACGCTTAATGGCCATACGGGTAAGATTGTGCTCGCAGCATGTTCCACTGGCGCACTAACGGACAAATACGGTGGGGTTGTTGAGGACAATATCGCACACCACTTGGCAACTAGGACTGGAGCCACTGTGCACGCACCACCAGGGGCCTCATATGGGATAATCATAACGAGGGGGGATGAAGGCGTCAGCTATGTGTTCCCGCTCTCACCTCAAAAAGGCGAGCGCGCATCAGGTAAGGCTGGTGGGGGTGGCTTGAGCTATGGCACTATGACATATTACCCCTCTGGAGCAGTGGTATCGTTCACACCAGAGGGCACGGAATATTACGAGAATTTTTCTCAGCTGCTGTCCTCTCTTCGTGGCAGCGAAATCCAGTCTACCCGATTACAAGATGAAAGTTGGCCAGTATAATTTCGCAAAAGGAGGAGCGGGCCCAGAGGGATTTTCATATTGCATCGCTGGTGTGGTTGCCAGAGGTGCGGGGAGCACCGGCTCCCTGCTTCGAACCCTCGACCATCAGATTTCCCTACTTCTCCACATCAACTTGTGAGGAGGAGATGTAGGCCACACGAGGAGGGGCGCTTCCCCCTCATCAGTGTAAGAGTCTGCCGCTCTACCAAGCTGAGCTATGGGCCCACTCTTACTTTTAAATAAGTGAGAGTTTTTAAATATGACGATGAGAGAGGTTGAATGCAAGGTTTTGGAAGTGGATGTGCCCGCACTAAAAAGAAAGCTGCGTATGCTTGGCGCCAGATGTGAAGGCACACGGAAACTGGTTGCAGTGCACTTGGACACAAAGGATAGGTTTTTTTCAAGGAATGGCTGTCTCGTGCGGTTAAGGACCGATGGCGGGCCGTCAATCCTTACATTCAAGGTGAATGCAGTGAAGAAAAGCGGCATAAAGTCAGCGCATGAGCGTGAAATTGCCTTGGGGAGTTTCAGGAGGTCATTGCAAGTGCTCAAAGGGATGGGGCTTGAGCCAACACTTACGCTTGTTAAGAGAAGGACAACTTATGAGATTGATGGGGCAAGGCTTGAAATAGACAAATATTTGGGCCAGCACACCCACATCCCTGCATTCCTTGAGATTGAGGCGCCCAGCAAGAAGGGAGTGCTCAGTGCGGCCAAAAAATTAGGCTATTCACAGAAAGACCTGTGCCCCTATGACACCTACGACTTAATAAAGCGCTATTCAAAGCTTGGGCGTTAATATCTTGTGCTTTTTAAGCGTTGAGAACAAGTGGACGTGCGGCATTGCCATCCCACCCTTAATTGATACCCTGCCCTTCCTCAGCATTTTCCTGAACTCTTCACCATCGCCTGCCTCGCATTCAACATATGCATTCCCTATCTCTGAATAATGGTGCGCATCCGAGCCCGCGATCATACGCATATTATGTGCTTGCGCATATTTGCGTGCCGATGCATTGGAGAAAGGGTATAGCGTCCTTGCGTTGAGCGCTTCAAGCGCATCAACCCTTTTTGCATATAAATCCAAATTGGACGGTGCCTTTCTCCATCTGTCAAACGGGTGCGCGATTGCACAGAACGCATCCTGCTCCCGCACACTATCAATAACCTCCCCAAAATCCCTTGACGATATTGGCGAATCAATGAAATAGATTAAGAGGTGGAATTTGTTGCCGTTCTCTTCACGTATGGTCTTCTCAATGCCCATAATAGCCGGCAGCCCCTTGAACTCATTCCACGCATCTGAATGATTGTGGTCGGTTATGCATACCATATCCACTTTGCCCTTGTCAATTATGGCCTTAACTTCGCGCGGGGTTATCAAGCCGTCATCCGAGCGGTATGTATGCATATGCATCTCAACTTTCAAGGCAACACCCGCGTTATATCGCCCGCAAACAAATAAAAATTAGGTGCACTAACTATAAGCTATGAATATGCCAGTGGAGTATGCCCTCCCGCTAGTATGCGCAATTTCATTCCTGCTCACGTATATCGCGCTTCCCCCAGTGATACGGAAGCTTGAGCACAAGAAGTTCGTCTCACGGGATATGAACAAAGCGGGCGAAGTGCGCGTGGCCAAGTTCGGCGGTGTAGTTGTCCTGCTCGGATTCATAGTTGCCTATCTTCTACCGTTGCAGTTGTCCCCACTGAGCATATCAGCAAGCGTGCTCTTGGGCACAGCGCTTGCAATCTCGCTCATCGCCTTGCTTGGGCTTGCGGATGACCTGCTTGACATCCCGGATATTTATAGGGTGGTACTGCCCCTGTTTGCAGCCTTGCCTATAATGCTTCTCAAGGTAGGCTCAACCGTTATTGGGCTTCCTTTCATTGGTACCATAAACCTATATTTTGGCACACTGGCACTGCCACTTGTGGGCGCAATAGGTCTGAATATGTATATCCTTGTGCTCATCCCCATAGGTGTGATAGCCTGCTCAAACCTAATCAACCTGCTTGCGGGGTTCAACGGGCTTGAAACGGGGCAGGGGATAATAATATGCGTGTTCCTTGTAGCCATGCTCCTGCTGGGCGGGCTAAATGAGAACAAGGTAACAATGCTATTCCTGCTTATGGCAATGGCCGGCGCCCTTTGCGCATTCCTAATGTTCAACTGGTACCCAGCCAAAGTATTCCCGGGCAACGTGCTTACTTATATGCTTGGGGCAATGGTGGCCTCAGTTGCAATAATCGGGGGCCTTGAAGTGGCCGGGGCGATATTGCTGCTGCCCCAAATAATAGAGTTTTTCCTTAAGGCGCGCTCAAAATTCCAGGCGGAGAATTTTGGCAAATGCATAAACGGGCGGTTGCATTATGACGGTCCCGTTTATTCGCTTACACACCTGATTATGAAGGTATTTAGGCCTACCGAGGTGCAGCTTGTCCTTATGCTTTATTCCGTGCAGATATTTTCTGGGCTGCTTGCGGTCGCATACCTGGCGTTTCTTTGAGGTGCGATGCCGACAGAAACATTTATATTTGGAAAGATGGCCCAAGTTTTTATGCAAGGAGAAAAGGACCTTTGGGAGCTTGCTGTGGACGGTAACCTGATGGCGATCTGCAAATATGCAGAGGAACATAAGGATGCCGAATCACATCTGATTGCAGCCGCATACATATGTGCAATTAACATGCTCAGGTATACCGGCAATATGGATGCATTGGTTGAGTTTGGCACGATCAAGCGCTATTCAGAGCTTAGTGTATACGTTAGGTGGGAGCTGGCGGATGCGATTGGCGCAGACCCAAAGAATTACCTATTCTTATGCGCATATCTTGAAAATGAGCCGGATGAGAAGGTGCGCAAGCGCATAGAAGAATTGCTTGTTGAATGCATTCCTTTTGTATATGCCATACCAAACCGCGGTCCCGAGCTTGCCAAGAGCATATTCCTGATTAATATGCGTTCAGAACGTGTCCGGATTGCAGCAATAGATTTCTTTGCCACGATGGGAAATGCCCAGCCGATGCGTGAATTGCTATCTATGGGTGAAGGCGCAGGGATAAGTGACAAGGTCAAGATGCATCTGGAACTGGTGCTAAATAACATTAGGAAATCATCGCTGGCCGATGCGAACGGGGTTAAGAGTAATTTGGGAGTGCCTGCCACAAGCCGTAGGTGCTGGAGGCCCAAGCAATTAAAGCGTTAGCTGGCTAATACTTTAGCAATACATACCACAAGGTGGCGATGTAATGAGGTACCCAAAGCCGGGCACGTGTGCGCGCTGTGGCGCCAGGGAGATAATCTGCGGCCAGTGCAAGCAGTGCGAGAAATGCTGCCGCTGCTGGTAATGGTGTCCCTTGGCATTTTAATATTACACATAAAAATTCTGCCCGCCCAATCCAAGTGATGGTGCTCATACGTTCGGTGCGGCTTCAGAACTGGCGCTCACATAGGGATACGCGCCTTGAATTCTCCAAGGGCACTAATATGCTTGTGGGCATCATGGGTGCTGGAAAGAGCTCTGTCCTGGAAGCCATATGCTTTGCGCTATACGGCACGTTCCCGGCCCTTTCACGTCGGAAAGTAAAGCTTTCGCAAATTGTTTCAGCTGCAGCCCCCAGTCTCCCAAGCATCGTTGAAGTTGAGTTTGAGCAGGGGGGCAAGGCTTATTCAGTTAAGCGGGCAATAAAAGATGGGAAGGGCGATGCGGAGCTGCGTGAGGGCCAACGGCTGATTGAGGCCAAGCCAGATGCGGTCACACGCATGGTGCAGGAAATAACCGGCCTTGACTATGACCTGTTCACAAAAGCCATATATTCCGAGCAAAATTCACTTGACTATTTCCTATCGCTCAACCCTGTTGACCGCAAGCGGCAGATTGATGAGCTGATGGGTATTGATAGGTTTGAGCTTGCACGCACAAACGCGTCAAAGCTCTCAAACAGGCTTGCAAGGGAAGCAGATGAGAAGTTGCGCAAGGTATCATTGCAGGACAAGGAGTCACTTGTCTCACAGCTTTCCGAAGCTGCGGCACAGGCCGCGCAGGCCGAGTCTGAGCTGGCAGCCCTTAAAAAGGAACACGCATCAGCAGCAGCCGAGCTCTCACAACTGAAAGCGCAGCTTTCAAAATATGAGCAAATAAAATCAAAGGCAGATTCGTTGCAGCGCAAAATTTCTGAGTGTGATGCGTTCATATCCGAGATGTCACCGCGCGTAAAGCCATATTCGCAGTCTGATTTTGAAGCCCTGTCAAGCGTATTGAAGTCCCAGGAATCACAATATTCATCCTTGCAAGTGCAGTCGCGCAGCTTGGAGGAGAAGATATCCGCACTCTCACGTGAGCTTGGAGAAGTGCAGGGCTCGCTTGCGTCACTCAGCAACAAGATGGCTGAGTGTGATGCGCTTAAACAGAGGCTTGAGCGGCTCACAAAAGAGCTTGAAGGCAAAAGCATAGAATCCCTCCGCACCGAGCTTGAATCGCTCGGCACCCAATTGCTTGATTCTGAAAAGGCATACTCCTCTTTGAAATCAGAGCTCTCACTGTTGAGGGATGAGTGCTTGCGCTTGGGCAGTGAGCTTGAGCAGCAGGCCGCTCTTGAGCGGGAATATTCCTCCCTGCGTGGCATTACACAGAGGGACTTGGATGAGAAAAAGGGCAATGAGGCTGCGCTTGTTGAGTGGATTGCCTCCCTCAAGGAGATAATCCGGACTTCTGAAGAATCAATAGTGCACTTGTCCCGGGAGGAGGGTAGCAGCGTATGCCCGCTATGCGACTCACCACTAACTGGCGAGCGCAAGGCACAGCTGGTGCGTTCCAAAAATGAGGCAATTGAGGGCTCGCGCCAGGGCCTAGCTGAGGGTGAAGCCAAGCTTGCGGAGTTGCGCAAATCAATCCGTGAGATGGAGGCCAAGCTTTCGCGCAAGGCAGAACTCTCAGCCAAGCTTGAGTCCTACGCAAAAGTAAGGGATGAGCTGGCACGGAAATCAGCACGCGCTTCAGAGCTTTCAGCGCAGGCCTTGCCGATTGAGCAAAAGCTTGCAGGGTTGCGTGCGGCCCACTCAAAATTGCAGGCGCTGATGCGTGTTGCAGAGGAGCACGCGCGCATCTCACAGCAGGTTTCTGAGGCGGATTCTGCGCGCAAGCAAGCGCTCCAGCTTGAGCCCCGCAGGCAGGAGCTGCAAAAATCACTTACTGCTCTTGAGTCGGAGCTGTCAAAAGTGCGGGCACAGTATTCATCTGTTGAGAAGGCGCTAAGTGAGGCGCGCGAGCAGGCCCGCACCGTTAAGCTTGACCTTGAACTGCAGGAGTCGCTTGCGCAGAAGAGGCGTGAGCGTGAGCGCTTGGCAGGCGAGCTTTCAGGGCTATCATACAGCGAGCAGGAGCATAATTCGCTGCGCTCGCGCGCAACCGAGCTTACCGGAAAGGCAAGCGAGCTGGGCGCAAAAGTGCAGGGGGTTGAGCGGCAAGCAGCGCTGCTGCGCAGCAACCACCAGCTCTTGAGGCAGAAGCTTGATGAGATTGAGCGGCAGGAAGCCGAGGCGGCCGCAGTGCAAGAGGCGGCGAGGTCGCTGGAAGCGTTCCACAAGTCTGTATCCGAAACACAGCTTGTGCTGCGCACCGAACTGATAAATTCGGTTAATGCAGTCATCTCCCGTGTATGGCCTTTGCTGTATCCGTACGGCGATTTCACAAAGGTCCGTCTTGATGCAACAGAGTCTGATTATGTGCTTATGGCTGAGCGGATGGGCCAATGGGTTGCCGTGGAAGGCAACGTGAGCGGTGGCGAGCGTGCATCAATGGCCCTGGCGTTGCGCATTGCACTTTCAATAGTGCTGGCACCTAACGCCGGTACGATTGTGCTTGACGAGCCAACGCATAACCTTGATGAGAAGGGTGTGCATTCGCTAAGCGAGGTGCTGCGCGAACGCCTGCCTAAAATCATCCCCCAAGCGTTCGTGATAACCCACGATGAAGGCCTCAAGGAGGGAGCAAGCGGCCGGCTTTATGTCTTCCAGCGTGACAAGTCAAAGCATGGGCCGACCATCGTCATCTCTGATTTGGCATAACGCCTACCAGCAAGTTTAATAAGCAATTAGCGTCTAATTCCTACGTCTTAAACCCGTCCAAATGTGGGCCACTGGGGCGAGGCACGCTTCTGACAGTGCATTCCCCGTGGAGGGGTGGCGGAGCGGTCAAACGCGTTAGAGGGCCTTCTCCCGGGAGAGGGCCCGGCGTAACTCAAGGCCGCATTTGGCGTGCTGTCATCGCAAATGCGCGGTGGGAGATCTAATGGCCTAGCGCCTTCGAGGGTTCAAATCCCTTCCCCTCCACTGTTTTCAGAACGCGCGCAAAATAACTAATTTATATCTTGATTCCCTAATATCAAGTGGTGGCTAAAAGTGAAAGGCAAGCGTGATGCTCTTGGCGCCGTGGGGCGCATTAATCCCTTAGTACTGTTCGCGGTTTTTGTGGCGGTGTGCATTGCCCTGTACGTGCTTGTTATACCCCCTCTTGAAACTGGCGGTCCCATACTCGCGGCGTTTGTGAGTGATAGTGCCACCACACCAAATGCAGAGCGGCTTTCTGAAATCGTTGCAGGCCAGCCTGTCAAGTGGTCTGCGCCGGCACAGGGGTCTATCACACTGCCAAAGTATGCAATGAACGTGCACGCACTTTCAGCGGATGGCTCGCCCGTTGCAGTTTTGGCTGAAAGCGAAAGCGGCGACACAGTAGTATACAAAATAAATTCGAGCTCAAAAGTGTATGTTCTGTATGAGACACCAGCCCCTGAAATAGAGGAGGAGAATGTAAGCGTCTCTAAGAAAAGCGTTTTTGTATCCTCAGAGCTGTCTTACACTAATGTGGAGGCGAGCGCGCAGCTGCCACGGGAAGTTAATGATACCTCCAGCATACGGCTTACGTGGAAGGTGTACGCGGGGCAGGATATATCCGAACTTAATCTTACAGATGAGCAGGTTGCACTCCTAAATTCTCAAGGGTTCGTTTCATTACCATTAAATTTTACGGCCAAGGATACTGACGGCAACGGCCTTTATGATACTATCGTCTGGATCGTGCCACACTTAAGCGAACAGGAGTTTGAGATAGAGATACTTGGCAATGGTGTTGGCATAAGTTGGGTCGGGCCAACAATCAGCTTTATTCCTCCGACCCCGGCGAACGGCTCCACGATATCAGTGAACAGCGCGGTTATCCGCGCCAACATTACGAACGTGAGCTCTTTGAATCAGGTCAATTTCACTTGGGATGGCAACACAACTTCAGTATATGATTATTCACGCGATGCATCGTTGCTGGTCCGCTATAATTTCAACAATGTTTCAGCGATAGGTGATGGTGGCAGCAAAGTAGTTGATGTTTCCCGGTATGGCAACAATGGCACTATCACCGGCACTTTATCGTATACTGAAGGCAAATATGGGAATGCGTTAAGCCAATCGTCTCAAGGGCAGAGTAAGAACAAGGTTCGGATATCAAGCTCGGTCCGTGTGCCTGCTAATATGACGATCCTTGCTTGGGTTAAGCCAGCAGGCTTCCCTGCGGGGAGTGATAGTGACAGGCAGCGTGCAATAGTTGAACGTGATGGTGGGAGTGAGGGTGGACTTTACTGCAACCATAATGACTTTACGCTGAGGCTTGACAACAAGGGATTGAGCACAGCGTATAATGCTAATAATGGCTGCAGCTGGGAATGGCTTTATTATACTAATAGCTCAATGGTTGAGAATGAGTGGATGCTTGTTGGCGCGATTTTTGAGAACAGCTCGCGTCGCCTAGCAATTATCCATAACGGCAACATAGTTGCAGAAAAGATTGGGAGCCTGCAGCCTACGGTCAATAATAACCCAGACGTTGAGTTTAGGCTTTTTGAGAGCGGCTCATCCTCTTGGGCGATGGCATTTGTGGGTGCGATAGATGAATTTGCTCTATACAATAGGACGCTGAGTGCGGCTGAAATACGTGCGTATTATGAGCATAATGTTGGCAAGTACAGCGATTCAAACTATATTCTTGATGCTTCAAAGAGTGGGTTTGCAGTCGGCCAGCACAATTATTCAGTTTCAGTGAGCGATTCGATGGGTACTTCCGTGAGCTCACAGGTGTTTACCTATGCACCCCAACTCCCAACAATCAGCTTCGTCTCTCCGACCCCGGCGAACGGCTCAGTTTACCAGTATGACCAGAATTACCTGCCGATAAATGTGACTGTAGATGATTTCAATTATGGCAATCTGACGAATATCACCTTATATGTGTATAATGCCAGCGGGCTTATGGCAGTTTATAGTTCAACAACAAGGCCCTTGTTCGTTAACATTACTAATCTTCTTGAAGGTAATTATACTTACAATGCAACGGCATTCTACTCAAATACTGCGCCCGTAACCACTGAAACGCGTTCATTTGCATATGTCCCATGTACCCTCATCTCAAATGGCCAGACCGTAAGCATAAGTGCAAACCAAAAGTTATTGCTGTGTCCCGGCAATTATTCAAATGTTTATTTTGTGTTCCAAGGTGCCAATGCAAGCCTCAATTGCAACGGTTCTCAGTTTAGCGGTCCGGGTTACAATAGTGATTTATATGGCCTTAACTTAAGCCACCTTTCTGACAATGTCAGTATATCAGGCTGTGATTTTAGGAATTATGGGAGGGGTTTGTACATAAAGGGCACTTCTGGTGACCGTTGTAGCGGGGTTAGTGTATATAACAGCACATTTTCAGAGAACGCTTTTGGGGTGTATGCGGAGTATGCTGACAGGCTGCTTTTGCATAATGTTACCTCCCGCAGTTCTCGGAGTTATTGGGCAGGCGTCTGGCCTTCTAATTATGAAACTGGCGGTATTTGTTTTGATGGCCCCTATTCAACCAACTCTATGATAGTAGGCGGGATATATACCAATTGTAGCCGTGGTGGGATTTTGTTTAGGGAGAGCGGCAGTTCAAACATATCAATCATAAATGCGACAGTGACCTCCTCAGCACCGGGTATATTGCTTTCAAGTGTTTCTGGTGCGCTGGTTGAGGGCAGTACATCCAACAGCAATACTCGTGGGATATCCCTTGTTTCCAGCGGTTCTGTGGTTATCCGCTCCAATGCGATTCAGGGCAACAGCGAATATGGCGTA
Organism: Microcaldota archaeon; assembly: GCA_026419815.1. Lineage (GTDB taxonomy): Archaea > Micrarchaeota > Micrarchaeia > CAILAH01 > CAILAH01 > DYJQ01. The sequence continues at coordinate 14,676 of JAOAKR010000012.1, forward strand.
TACTCTTCTGGCTCCGCAGGCAGTTACATATACGACAATTACTTCTCAAACTCCAACAATGCGTATTTTGCGGACAACTACAATTCAAATTACCTGAATACAACTGTTAACTGCTCACGGGCGAACAAGATAGGCGGCAGCTGTACTGGCGGGAATTTCTGGAGCGATTATCTTGGGAATGATGACGGCTCAGGTAGCGGGC
>JAOAKR010000013.1 GCA_026419815.1 Microcaldota archaeon
CTCTTGCAGTATGCCGCCTACCTTGCAGCCGCTTTCCTGGGCGATTATCAGCCCACCTTTGAAGTCCCACGGGCGTATCCCGTAGCCAATAAATGCGTCAGCCCGCCCGCAGGCAACGTAGCACAGTTCAAGCGCAGCGCTGCCAAGCTTGCGCATATCCTGTGCCTTGTATTTGAACTGCCCCATTAGCTTGAGGAATGCATCAATCTCCTCCTTGCCCCGGCCGTGGCAGGAAGTGATGAATGCTTTTGCAAGCTCATTGTTTTGTGAAGGCCTTATCCTTTGGCCGTTAAGGAACGCGCCCTTCCCAACTTCGGCACAGAACAGCTCATCAATCATTGGGTTGTATACCACGCCGCACACAAGCTTCCCATTGCGCTCAAGCGCGATTGAGACGTTGAAGTATGGGATGTGCCTGTAAAAGTTGGAGGTCCCGTCAAGCGGGTCAACATACCAAGTAAACTCTGAGCTTTTACCCCCTGCTGCACCGCTTTCCTCGCTCACAATCCGGTGCTCTGGGTAGCGCTCGCGCAGGTACCCAATAAGCAGCTTCTCTGAGCTGAGGTCAGCAGAAGTCACAATCTCCTTTCTTGATTTATATTCCATCTCAAAATCGCCGTGTGAGAACAGCCCCCCCAAGAGCTTGCCTGATGCCTTTGCGGCACGTATTGCATCGCTTAAATGCCCCATGCTTATCTCCTGTTCGCAAAGTGTGCTACCCGTATGCCCTTGGCGTGGACGTATTGTGCCGCCTTCCCAGTGATTATTAGGTTGGCGGATTGCAGGTCGCGGACGTGCCGTGAATTGGTCAGCATCATAGCCCGCTTGAGGCCGGTTATCCAGCACTCAATCTCCTGCTCAAGCCGTTTCCTGAAATATGCCTCAACAAACACGCGTGCGCCCCCAGCTATGTTTGCGCCCAGTGAAAGCGCTTTTGCAGCGTCAAGGCCGGTGCGTATCCCGCCGCTTGCGATGGTGAACATCCCAGTGCGTGCAACCTCCATCGTGCATATCGGTGTTGGCGAGCCCCATTCACTAAACTGGCCGACATCCCCACCGCGGTGCCCCTCCACTTTGGCCCACGACGTCCCGCCAGACCCTGCCACATCTATGCCCTCAATGGGTATCCCTTTACGCACAATCCTATCCACAACAGTGCGCGTAATGCCTGCACCGGTTTCTTTCAGTATTACCGGGAACTCAATTTCGCGCACGACAATATTTATGCGCTCTTCAAGGCCATTAAAATCCCTGTCGCCTTCCGGCTGGATAAGCTCCTGCAAGGTGTTTAAGTGTATCGCCAGGTAATCAGCCTTCACATCCTTAAGCATATCATTTATCTGCACCGGCTTGTATGACGCCAGCTGTGCTGCCCCAATGTTCCCAACCACTGGGATAGTCGGCGCAACGTCCCTTACCGAATAGGTTTTTGTGAGGCTCTTGTCCTCCAGCATTGCACGCTGCGAGCCGAGCCCAAATGCTATGCCGTACTTTTCACAGGCCTTTGCAAGGCCCTTGTTTATCTTCATCGCCTCATCATAGCCGCCTGTGATTGCAGAAACCATAAAAGGATACTGCAAGTGGTGCCTCAAGAAGCGAGAGGACGTGTCAATCTGCCCGTAGTCAAGCTCAGTGAGCGCGTCGTGCTCAAACTGTATGTCGTCAAAATAGTTGTGCTGGTATGAGACATCCTTCTTAAGGCAGATTTGTATGTGCTCGCCCTTCCTCTTTTTTGTCTGGCCTTTCATAACTCTACATATTGCCAGTAAATATAAAAAGCGCTTTATGCATATGGCGCTGGCAGATTACGCCCTGCCCATTATGCATCTGGGATGTCGTGGGTTATCTCTTTCCGTGTTGCCAGCAGCATTGAAATCTCATCAATGGAAAGCTTACTGTAGTCGTGCCCGTTTCGCGTATTGATATTCGTTCGCGGAATATTCCTATCAATGATTATATCACGCCTTAGGCAGCTGCCATTATTAAGCAGGGTCTTTATCACATACTCTTCCCTGTCCTTGCCCTCGTAATGCGTGCCAGATATGACGATCCTTTTTTCCCCGTTTTTGTAAACATTTTTTAAGCCGAACGATATGTTGCCTCCAGACGACTCTAAGTAAATTGCCTGCTCTATGGAAGGTACATAGCGCTGCGCACATATCTTTTCGAATTCTTGGCGGTCAACCATCCCAAGCATCAACGCTGCAACAAAAAACTCGGCTTCTTCAAGCCCGGCCGAATGCAGCTCGTGAATCGTGCCCTTCTTGGTCTTTATAGTCCCGTCCTTTGAAATGGAATTAATCCGTATAACTGCCTCCAAATCCCCCCTTTTCAATGCCTTAGCGGAAACTTCTGACAAAGGCTCCTCATCAAAGGGCTTGCACACTGCAGAAGCAAACACCTTGCGCACGCCGCCGCTTGTTGAAACCTTCTTTTTGGCCTTGAACGGGCGTGTCATCAATTCCCTTTCTTGCATGTGCCTATTTGAGTTTACCATATATAAATACCTTTCTTTATCTGTCGGCAATGCCGTTCATCTCATCGTAAGAAACAGCCTCATCCCGATCAATCTCGCGGGAATATGTCCTTTCCATAAGCCACTTGTCGCCCCTTATTCTTGCCATCGCACGCAATACCTCAATATCTTCCTTGCTTTGCTCGGAATCGTCCAGCGAATACTGGCGTATTGTCTCTATTTGGCGCATTGTATACGTAAATGGCTTGCTGTAGCCTAAGCCTAAGAACTGTGCATAAAAATTCCTCTTGCTTTCCTCATAGGTAATCTGGCGTGGTGGGATGCCTTCAATTACGCCCTTAAGCCACAGCATAGCGGTGATGCCCGAAAGGGCAATCCATAGCCCTCGGTTATCAAACGCATTTACCACTGCACACCCGCCCATCCCTGTCTCTTATACACATCT
>JAOAKR010000014.1 GCA_026419815.1 Microcaldota archaeon
GCGTTGCATTGGTCTTGCCAAGCGCTTCCGGAGTGATGCTCTCTTCCCATTCGGCATATTGCCTCTTGACTTCCATATTCAGTTTGGCATATTCTTTTTCAATGAGCAGTTTGCTCAAGAGCCTTACCTTTGAGATTGATTCCTGCGGGCTAGCCACAGGGCTTTTGTAAAGGGCCTGCATGGCTAAATCTTATTTTGCAATTTTTAATACTTTCCGATTCAGCGCTTCTTGGGCATAAGCGCTTTCTCGTGGGCGTGCAGTGCCGAGCGGATTTCTTCGTTGGCTTGGGGAAGCGTCAGGAGCATTATGAGATCACCCACCCATACCTTCTTATTGCCGTCCGGGTAGGTATACTCAAGCTTATGCGTGTAATCCCCACCGCGTGTCTTTTGGGTGCGCAGGCTGAATTTTGCGCCGTCATCAGCAAGATACTTTTCAAAAATTGACACTGGATTGCCAAGGCCATCACGCTTTATTTTTGGGCCCTGTATGCACCTGAACTTTCCCATGGGCACTATTCAAAAAAGATGAGCTTAAATACCTTGCCGTATGCATCAAGAATTTGCCCCCCGAATATCCCTAAGCGTCTTCTCAACAAGCAGGAAAAGGCTGATCTCGTTGATATCCAGCGGCAATGGCGCACCGGTGTGATCTGTAAGGGCAGAAATGCTTCGGAAGTCCCCAGTCCTCTTAAGCACCTTGCCATTGGGCAAGGGTGTGAAAAGCGTGCGAATGCATTCGCCTCCGCCCTCCAGGAAATACCTGCTGTACATCCTTATTAAAGGCCGCCCGCCCGTCCTGCTGGTTATGGTGCTGTTCAGCTCAAGCCTTGGCAACATATGCGCCCCACCAGGCAGCTTAGATTTCGTGCAGGTCCCATGGGGCGGGCATCTTGTCTGGCGACCTGAGCCAATTGATATACCCCAGATAGCGTGCCTGCCGTGCTTCCCTGCAGCCAAGTGATGCAAGCAAGCACACAAGATGCGCGTGCCCGTTGTGCCAGAGCCGTATAAGCTTGCCAAGCGATACGCGGCCTTCCTGCCTGAAATCATCTATTGCGCGTGCCGCAATGGCATCGTTGCGCTTTGCGAAAATGCTTTTTATTGATTCATATGCTGCGGCCGGCAGTGCAATTGCGCCGAGCGTGCATATCATCGTGACTGCGCCCAGGTTTGCCAGGTCGTATTCGGCAGTGGTGTATGCCGCTATGGCTGACAGCACACCAGCCCCCATAAGCCCGGCGCCAATCACTGCCAATGGCTTGTCTGGCCCGAGTGCAGGCTTTAGGTCCTCACGCATCCTGTCAAGAAGCAGCCGCCTTTCAAGAGCGACCTTTTTCTTGCTTTCGGCATCCAGCTTGCAAGTGCTTATGCACGATGCCCTGTACAGCTCGCGCTGAAGTGCAATGTTGTTTATGTAATTGCCCATAAATGGGCTTCCTCATATAAGCCTTTAATAGTTTTTGATGGGCGGAAGAGGAACAATAGGGCATCTAACCAGCGATAAGGCTTCAAAATGAAAGGCAACAACGAGGAGCAGATTGAAAAGGAGTAAAACTTGACATCTAACCAGCGATAAGCGCCTCCGGCCAAGATTAGGCAAACGCCCGAGGCAGGATAGCCAGCCTGCTGGCGCACTGGTGCCAGCCAGGCATTTGAACCTGCGACCTCCCGGTATGAGGGCACATCCGCAATAGGGAAATGGAGTGCGGATGCGCGTTCCACATATCGCTTCTCCCCGTTGGCTGGGGAGATGCGCATAACAGCCGGACGCTCTACCAGCTGAGCTACTCGAGCATTTACGGGGATATTAGAATGGAATTGTTTTATAAATATGACACAAAAATGGGAAAATCAGGATTGGCTGCACTGGTGGTGTGAGCAGTTCCCCTTAAAGAACCCGCCAACAAAGCCAAGCATTGCGCCAAGCGCTACCAAGTCCGGCTTTTGTATGCCGGCGAGCTCAAACCCGTGCACAACAAGCGGCCCAAGCACCGGGACGTATTGCAGTATGAAGCCGGTGGCTGCGCCGATTAGCGCCCCGATTATTGCAAAGAAGAAGATGGCGAGGATGCCCATAATCACAGCAAAAATGCCGATAAGTGAGGCCATCACTCCCATCCCGATTGCCTTCATCAAGGGCTTAGCCATCCAGTGCACCTTGCTTAGGAGTACTTGTCAGCGTAGTCGCCGATGAACGGCATCTTGTACATCTCGCCCTGGTAAGCCTTCCACGCACCGAATACCGTTGCAGCAATCGCTACCAAGCCGAGCGGAAGCACGCACAGGTAGACCATCCCACCGATACCCCCGAGTGGGATTGTAATAATCATAAGCACCATTGATATGCCAACCAGCACTATGAATACCGCAAGCCACACAACGTTCAGCAGTGCTGACTGCATCGCGTGGAAGCGCACAAACTTGCTCTCCTTCTTTACATAGTAAAGTATGAGCGCGAGCACGCCGAGCAAGTAGCATATTACGCCGAGTATGTTCTCATCCTTGTCGTTTGACGGCTTTGCCGGCTTTGCTTCCACCCTTGGTTTCTCCTTGGTCTTTTTGGGCATTATTATCACCGGTGTATAATGGGTAGATATGTTAATAAAGCAAATGCACGCACGCATATTTAATTTTGCCGCTTAAACAGCCAGCATGGCGTATTTGGAGATGGCTTTCGTGGCCCTGCTTGTTGGAGTGGCGCTTGCGGGCTTATATGCGGTAAGGCGGCTGTTCAGGGGCTAAGGTGGGCACTGCCTCCCAGGCAGCATTTTGCCATTGTGCCTAAACCTGTTGGGAGCCGGCGTTAATGGGCTTACGATGCGGCAGCCTTGCTATTGGTGCGAATGCATCAGTGTTGCCTTCACCTTATGGTTGGCGGGGCATTTGCCGTGGCTTTAGTGTTATAAGCGTTCATACCAAACTAAAATTATGGCAAGGGGGCAAGGCAGCATAGAATACCTATTTGTATTGGGCGTGCTCATAGTTGCGGGGCTTGTGGTGCTCGGCCTGCTTGCAGGCCTTGATGTGCGCACCGAAAAGATTACGCGGGAGCAAAGTGCCGAATACTGGCACGGTGCGGAAATCGGCATAATTAACCATTCAGCCAACTCTTCCGGCGTATACCTTACGGTGCGCAACAACTTGCCGTTCAAGGTAATTGTTGATGAGGTCTCGCTTATAGGTAGGCAGGGGCGGATATGCACAAAGTCGCCCGTGCTTGAGATGGTGCCCGGCCAGGAGACTCCGATAGTGCTTGATGCGATACCTTGCGATGCGGGAGCGGAATACAGTTACACGGTCCAGTTTGTGTATTCCGAGCCGACTTCAGGCAGGATGTTCGTGTTTGTCGGGAAAGCGCCCTTGGTCGGCGTATGCGGGGGATAAATCAGGGAAAAAATCAGCCGTTGTTCTTGAATACCGTGGATTCAAGATATTCCATTTTCTTGATGCCGCCCTCAAAGACCTTCATATCCTTGATTTCGCTTTCATCAACCGTCAGGTAGTACACTTTCACATTATCGGTCATCAATACCTTGCCGTAGAGCTTGTCCCCTTTCATCTTCAGGCGTGAAGTGTCAATCCTCACATCTCTGGGCAGCTCCTCCGGCTTAACCGTTGCGAGCGACTTGTTGATGCGCTCAAGGGATGCTTTCGCATCCTTGTATACCTTGCTGTTGGGATCGAGCTGCGGCATAAGCTCTTCCAGGTTCTTCTTTATCTCCATCAGCCGCTTAAGTATAATCATCCTCATCATCTATTCCACCTCCCAATGCATTGAAGCAGGCGTTCACAAGAGTATGCTTCTTCTATGAGACCCTGTGTTTCAACTTCCCTTAAAGAAGACACTTCTTCCAAAAGAGTTCCAGTTTTTGTGGGTATGCTATTTTCACACTTCATTACAGCATTTCCAAGTTTAGCAAGGGTAGCTACCTCCCTTGTGACAGATTTTACGGAATTAGTGAGCGTTTCATCCCTCTTTTGAGCCTGCGCAACCATATGCAGCACCATAAGACCCTTCTCGGTGCAGAAATATAAATGTTTTGCAACGCGCTTTCTTATCTCTTCACTTTAAGAGAGACCCATACCTTATTCCCGCCGATATCCATCTCCTCGGGCGTGCCTTCGCCCCTCTCAAGGCGTATCCCGTCCGCCTGCACATCCTTCATAATCTCATCGCCGTATCTCCCAATACACGTGCGCATCTCCTCGGAATCAGTCTCAATGAACAGCACCACACGGTCCCTGATTGTGAGCTTGAGCTCCTTCCGGTAGCTGTTGATTTTCCTGGTAAGGTCGCGTGCAAGCCCCTCTATCCTCAATTCAGGCGTGATTGTTGTATCAAGCGCCACGGATATCTCTTTTGCGGTAGGGTCAGCAAGCACAACCTGCTTCACGTTAACCTCATCCCGGATGATTGCGAGATACTCATCGCTGAGTGATACGCCACGCACAGCAAGCTTCGGCAGCGCCTGCCTCACCGCTATCTTTGCCTTCTCGCGCTCCTCAAGCGCCAAGCTGACCACCGTGCGCGCAAGCGCCATGCTCCTGCTTATCTCTGGGCTGATGAGTGATTCAGTGTGCGCGGGCCACACGTCAAGATGGACTGACTCCTGCAACTGCGCCCCGGATTTCCTGAATGATTGGTATATGTGCTCCGGCAGGAATGGCGAGATGGGCGCAAGCAGGCGTGCAGTCGTGTGCAAAACATATGCCAGTGTGCGCACCGCCTGCCTCTTTTCCACCTCATCATCGCTTTTGAACCGCTCGCGGCTCCTTCTCACATACCACGTTGATATGTCATCTATAAGCTGTATGAGCTCAGTGCACGCATCAGGGGTATTATATTCTTCAAGTGCAGAGGTAACATTCCTTACAGTTTCATTCACCCTTCCGATTACCCACTTGTCAAGCAAGTTCCTTGATGACGTGTCATCAAACACCCTATTCTCCGCCCCGTACAGCATATAGAATTGGTGGACGTTGGCGAGCAGCATAAACACTTTCCTGTAAATATCTTTGAGATGGTCCTCGTTGAAATTGATGTCCTGTGCCTTCATTAGGTTTGATGCCATAAGGTAAAACCTGAGCGCATCCGCACCATACTTGTCAAATATGAGCATAGGGTCCGGGAAATTGCCTTTTGATTTTGACATTTTAGTGCCGTCTGCTGCAAGCATATTGCCGGTTACCACAACGTGCTTGAACGGTGGGTGGCCGAACAGGAGGACACCCATCACGTGCATATAGTAGAACCACGCGCGCACCTGCCCTACGTATTCTGACACGAAATCGCAGGGGTAATTATCCCTGAACCATTCAACATTTTCAAACGGCCAATGCTTTGCCGCATACGGCATGCTGCCCGACTCAAGCCAGCAGTCAAACACTTCAGGTATGCGCGACATTTGGCCACCGCAGCCACGGCATTTGAGATGGATATTGTCAACTATGTGCTTGTGCAAGTCAACATTATCCGGCACGCTTTCAATCGCCTTCTGCTGGAGCTCCTTGATGCTCCCTATGATTTCCATCCCCCCGCACTTCCCGCATTTCCACACGGGGATTGCGGTAGCCCAGAACCTGTTCCGTGAGATGCTCCAATCAGGTGCAGTCTCAAGTATGTCCCTGAACCGCCCTTCCTTTATGTTCTCGGGGTGCCAGCTTATCTCGCTGTTCTTTTCAATGAGCTTTTGCTTTATGCCCTGGACATCAATGAACCACGAGTCAACCGCATTGTAGAATAGCGGCGTGTTGCACCTGTAGCAGAACGGATATGAATGCGTGTAATCGCTTGCATCATAAAGCAGGCCGCGCTCATCCAGGTCCTCAATTATGTGCTTGTCGGCGTGCTTGAACCACATACCTTTGAACTTGTCAGGGCCGTCAATTAGCCTGCCGTCCTTCCCAACGTGCTGGACGACCGGCAGTTTGTATTTCACAATCATCCGGTGGTCAAAATCGCCGTAAAGCGCCATATGCACTACTCCTGTGCCCTCCTCGGTTGTGACTTCCTCGCCCCCGTCTATGACATAATGCCCCTTTTTTCCTTGGGCTGCGGCCGTCTCGTAAAGTGGCTCATACTCCTTGCCGAGCAGCGATTCGCCACTGAACTCCCCAACGACCGCCCCCTCAAGGCCCACGGCCTCAAGCCGTGCCTTTGCAAGGATGAGCTTTTCGCCGTGCGCCTCCACTTCCACATATGCAATTTTCGGGTTTATTGCGAGTGCCACGTTGCCCACCAGCGTCCAAGGGGTAGTTGTCCACGCAAGTATGTATGTGTTCGGCTCGCCCTTAAGCCTGAATTTCACTGTAATCGCCTTTTCGGTTACGTCCTTGTAGCTGTTGTCCATTGCAATCTCTGCGTTTGACAGTGGCGTCTCACAGCGGGGGCAGTACATCAATATCTTTTTGCCTTCGTAAATGTGCCCCTCATCATACAGTTTCTTGAATATGTGCCAGATTGTTTCCATATACGTGTCGTCCATTGTCTTGTATGCATTGTCAAATTCTATCCACTTGCCCATGCGCACAACAGTTTTCTTCCACTCATTAGCAAAAAACAGGACCTTGGACCTGCAAAACTCGTTGAATTTGGCAACACCCATCTCCTCTATTTCCTTTTTCTCCTTTATGCCCAGCTCCTTTTCTGCGATGTTCTCTATGGGTAGGCCGTGGCAATCCCATCCCCATCTCCTTTCCACTCGGTATCCTTTCATTGTCCAGTACCTTGGGAACAGGTCCTTGCTCGTGAGGCCGAGTATGTGCCCATAATGTGGCAGGCCGGTCGCAAATGGCGGCCCATCATAAAATACGTACTGCCTTTCAGCCGGCCGTTGCTCCACCGACTTTTCAAATATCCTATTCATTTCCCAGAAGGTGATTATGCCCTTTTCCATCTCGGTATGGTTCATCCCGCCACCCGTGCCTTTCTTAAAGCCCACATATTTTATATATATGAACCATTGCCCTGCACATCTTGCTTTTTAGAAATATTTTTATATCAGTTTTAACAAAAGCAACTTATGCCAAAGCTGGTATTAGTAGGGGAGCGCCACGACTCACCCAATCTGAAAAAGATTGGTGAAGTAATCCCCCCGTTTCGCAAGCGGAAGAATTCCGTATTGCTTGTTGAATGCCGCGGCCCAAAAAGCATATTTGAGAGGGAAGGCCCTGCCAAGGATGACTTTTTTATGGGGTACAGGAAGATCATATCCAACATTGATAGGAATATCGGGGGCTCAGTGGTGAGGTACCTATCAAAAAGGGGGATCCCACCAACCAAAGTTGCCGGCCTTGAGCCAGTTTTTTCATTTGATTTCACGTATTTTGTGGCTTCACAAATCGGCGCCAAGTTTGAGCCTAGCCTTGATGCGTACATCTCGCTATGGAAATATTACAAAACGGCCAATATGAACAAGCCTTCAAGCGGGCTGAGCGAGCTTATGCGCAGCCTTTACTTGTATTACCACCCATTATTGGCCATACGGCTTATGAATATGCCCGTGGAAAAGCGTTTTATTATCGGGATGTATTCCAACCGCGAGGTTGAATTCGTGCCCAATACCGAGATGCCTGTTGCGGCAACCCACGATTATTTAGCTATGAAACTGCTGCGCTCTGAACTGCACGCGCGGAGCATTTTGCATTTTCTTAACGAGGGAAAAGATGTGTATGCTATATGCGGCCTTGGCCACATCCCCGTTCTGCTCTCGTTTGTGCGCGGGTCGGCAGCCCCTCAGGTTGAATTGTTCTTCACTGAGCCGGCAATGGACGTGTTCAGCGATCCAATGTTTGAGGGGCTTCGTAGCATTACGATGAATTTTATGAGTTAGTGCACGCACTGCTTGGTTTGAGGGCGCAATATAGTGCAGCCCGCTAAAACCCAGAGAACTTGCCCTTATAGCTCAACAGTGAATACACAAGCTTTGCGGCTAGGAAATCCGGCGCCGCGTTATGCTTGTTAGGCGCAAGTTCTACAACATCAAGCCCTACAATCTCTTTTTGTTTTGCTACTTCACGTAGAAGCCCAATAACATCATACCAGCCAAGACCGCCCGGCTCGGGTGTGCCGGTTGATGGCATTATGCCCGGGTCAAACACGTCAAGGTCTATCGTGATGTAAACGCGACCGTTAAGCTCGCGTATCGCCTGCTGCACCCATCCAGTTGAGCCGTGGATTTCGTGCGCAAAAAATACTTTCCGCCTGTCAATGTATTGCACTTCAGACGAGTCCATGCTGCGTATCCCCACTGATACTATGTTCTTGCAATATTCGCCCGCCCTTGCAATCACGCACGCGTGGTTGTACTTGCTTCCTTCATATACGGTGCGCCGGTCGCTATGTGCGTCCAGGTGGAGGATGCTGATATCACCATAATGCTCTGCATGCGCCCTGATAGGCCCAATTGATATTGAGTGCTCACCACCCAAGCACACGACAAATTTTCCATCATTAAGAAGGCGCCTCGCCCGCAAGTAGCCCTCCTCAACCATCTTATCAACGGTCCTTGCTTTTACGGGCTTCTCAGTGGAGATGCCCACAGTGAAAGCTTCACTATCAGTCTCAATATCGTAAAGTTCCATATGGCGTGATGCTTCAATTATGGCTGCAGGGCCTTTGTCCGCGCCTTTCCCCCACGTGCTCGTGCCATCAAAAGGTATTGGCAGCACAGCAACTTTTGAAGCGGCAGGGGATGAATATTCTTTGGGCAGCCCACCAAAATTAAAAGGCACTTTTGTGGCCATATCATTCATCCATTATGAACACTGCCGCTGCAACTGCGGTGGTCCACCTGCCATCCTTATCGCCTTCTGCAGACTGGCAGATGTGCGTTGTCCTGAATATGTGCCCGCTTGCCTTGTATATCTGCTTGCGCTCATCCCACGCCTGCCCTGGGTCAAACGGTACGCCAAGCGTTGTGGCAAGCATTGTTGCGGCCAAGTCCTCAGCATATTCACCAGCAATGCTGCCCTTTTGGCCATAGGCGTGATGCTCGGACAGGTACCCGTATGCTTCCCTGTTTTGCGGTATCGCAAGCCCAATCGCAGCCGCGATAAGGCGGTTCGGCTCGTTGGTCTCCGCCCTCGCCATAACGCAATAAGTTATTTGCCCCGGCTTAAGCTGCTTCAAGCCCTCTGCCGCGGGGATTATCTTCGCCCCCGGCGGGAAAATGCTTGAGACATACACCAGGTTGCATTTCTGGATGCCTGCATCACGAAGGGCAAGCTCAAACGAAGCGAGCCTGTCCTTGTGGACCCCGTTCCCCTTCACGAAGAACACTTTTTTCGGCACGAAATCCATTTGCACCATCTCAATAAACATCTTTATCGAGCATCTCGTTGAAGTTTTTTGCCTTGCGTCCCTTCCAGCCGCCGCTATGGTATGCATAGCTTGCAATAAGAGGCACAGCAACAGTCGCCTCACAGTAAACCATCTGCTCAAAGTCCTGGTCCACCTTGCCCCACGAGTGTGCCTCTTTGAGTGTGCTGCCGGAAAGCCCGCCGTCACGCTCATCCGCCACAGTTATCTGCACTGCATACTTGTGCATCTTTACATCCTTGCCGAGGACATCCGCGGCAACAACAACATCCTGCGCAAAGTTTTTGGGCACCCCTCCAGAAATCATAAAGAGGCCGGTATCCCCAGCAGCAATTTTTATTTTCGTGAGCTCCAGGAAATCCTTTGCAGAATCTATTGAGACCTTCGGCTTACCTTTCCTATTCCACTGGTGGTACACAAGGCCGAAGCCGGCACTGCAGTCCGAGAATGCGGGGACAAATATGGGGACGCCTTTTTCGTATGCCTTCCGCACCACGCTATCCTTGCCCTTATTGTTTTCCGCGAGGTATTGCCCCATTCTTGCTATGAACTCCCTGGATGAATATGGCCGCGGGGGCAGGGAGTCCGCAATCTTTGCAACAGTAAGGTCGCACTCCCGCAGGTCATCCTCATCTATGAACGTGTCATAAATCCTGTCAATATGGTTTTTGTAAAGGTCGTCATCATCAACCTTCCAAGTCCCCTTGTAATGCTTGAAGCCAAGCCCCTCAAAGAAATCCTGGTCAACTATGATCGCGCCCGTTGAGACGATAGCATCGACCATATTGTTGTCCACCATATCATAAACCGCTTTCTTCAGGCCCGCGCTGAAAATTGACCCTGCAAGGCAGAGTATGATGGTGCACTCCTTGTCGGCGAGCATCCTCTCATATATCTCGGAAGCCCGTGCAAGCGTCCTCGCTTGGAACGCCATATCCTTGTACTGCCTGATAATCGGCGTGGAATCAAACGACTTGATGTCCACGTGCCGTATTTCATCTTTGAGATAATTTGCCTTTTTCAGTTTCATATTCAAGTTAATATTCGTATAAAGTATTTAAGCATATGCTCATATCTTCGGCGCACACGAAAAATTAAGTGCGGCGGCCGGGATTTGAACCCGGATCCTAGGCTTCTCCAGGGGGACACAGTCCCCCTAGGAGGCTTACCTCCTCTCCCAGCACCAAGCACGCTTGGCGCGGCTTCCTTAAAGGGAAACGGGACTGGGAAGCCCATGTCCTAACCAGGTTAGACTACAGCCGCATAGGGAGCTCCGCCACACAACCTATCGGTTTGCTTGGCTTCGCAACCCAAGGCATTGTTAGGGTGTGTGCGTATTAAATAAGGGAATAAATATAAAACTGAAAAATCAGACGAGGTTAATCTCTATGTGCACCGTATCTGGCACGCGGACACGCATAATCTGCTTGAGGACCCGCTCATCGCCCTCAACATAAATCATTCTCTTGTAGATCCTCATCTCCCACTTTTCATAGGTGTCCGAGCCGTCGCCACAAGGGGTTCTCCTGGTTGGGAGCACAAGCCTCTTGCGCGGCAGCGGGATGGGGCCCCGTACAGGGATGCCGCCCATCTTGGCGATATCAGTTATCTGCTTGGCGACACCGCTTACCTCTTCGTAGGATTTTCCCACAAGCTTTATGCGCGCCGATACCATGCAATCACTTACTTCTTGGCGGGCTGTGCCTCCTTTACATCAAGCACGACACCCGCAGCCACGGTTGCGCCCATATCGCGGATTGCGAACCTACCGAGCGCCGGGTAGTCGGAGTATTTCTCTATCACGACAGGCTTGAGCGGCCTTATCTTGACCACTGCAACATCACCTGTCTTGATAAAGTCCGGCTTGCCTGCGGACTGCCCGCTTTTGGGGTCCTTCTTCTCCACGAGTTCAATGAACGAGCCTGCAAACTGCGCGGTGTGTATGTGGCACACAGGCGTGTAGCCCACTGAAATCGCTGTTGGGTGCTGTAGGACGACAATCTGTGCTGTGAACTCCTCAGCAACCTTTGGCGGGTTGTTTGGGTCGCCAATCACATCGCCCCTCTTCATATCCTTCTTGTCCACACCCTTCAGGTTGAAGCCGATGTTATCGCCCGGGATGGCCT
>JAOAKR010000015.1 GCA_026419815.1 Microcaldota archaeon
CCTTGTTATAGGGTTTGCGATGGTGCTCATCTTTGCACTGATATACGCAATATACCCTGCACTCTCTAACTTCAACAGGTATTCTGAAGTGTCACAGGCTGAGCGGTCACTCTCCCGGCTGGCTGGCGCGTTTGAGGCGGCATCCGCATACGGTGCGGGCACCGAAACCACTCTTTACCTTTATTTCCCGCCGGGGAATCTCTCTTATGCTAAGGATACTGGGCACCTTGTTTACACGCTTCCGGACGGCACATCACTAGTGCGCATCACAGCCCTAAAAGGTCTTGTGCAGCTCAAGAAGGGCGACAAGAACGCAGATGCGGTGGCATTTGAGGGTGCGGGCGTGCGCAGCATAAGGGTCAGCAAATCTGTGGACGCAGTTGAGGTTTCAGTGCTCCAGTAATCGCATCCTGAACGTTTGAAGAGGCCTAAAAAGAGAGAAAAGTCAGGCCCTCCGCCTGTCCCGCTCCCAAGCGCTTGTTTTTGTGCGCGCCTTGCCCGCCTGTTTCTTGAACACGGCGAGAAGCTCACGTGCCGCCTGCTGTGTGGCACTGCGGATGTCCCAATCTGATGCGGACACGGAGACGATATTATCGCTCTTCGCACGCACTTTTACCTCATACATGCTGCGCAGGCCGGTATACCTCTGCTTCTTGTAGTGGACTGCCACGTATTGTATCTTTGCTATGTTTTCAAGCTTCTCAACGGCGCGCTCAATTGTTGAGCGGACCTCGGGCATATATTCCTCGTCCCTCCTGTCCATCCCGCTGAAATATATCGGCAGCTGGCTTTTTTGGGTCGCGATAACCTCAAACAGGTCCCTTACGCTCACAATGCCAAGCGGCCTATCCTTCTCAGCTACCACCACAGAGGACGCATCGCTGTCCTGCAGGAGCTGCACCGCTTCAGAAACACTTGCGGTTGGCGGCAGCATAAACACCTCTTCCCTCATATAATTCTTGACTGGGAGCGTGTCCGAGCCGTGCTTTTCCTTGACGAACGGCAGCCTGCCTGTCGGTATCTCAGCAATTGACAGGATGTCGCGCATTGCAAGGACTCCCGCAATCTTGCCGTTCTCGGTCACGACCACCCTGCGCACATTATTCTTGCGCATTACCTCGCGCGCCCTGCCGACAGGCTCATTGCTCTCAAGCGTGAGCACAGGCATAGTCATAACCTCACCAACAGTTGCCTTCGGCAGCATCTTGTTCTTGTGCAAGTACTTGAGCAGCTTGTTCCTGCGTATCACCTTATACCCATTCTCCGTAACGACCGGGAGCGCCTTGAACCTGCCGTCCAGGAACATCCTCACTGCGGTAAGCGTATCCATATTCTCTGTTATTACCGGGGCACGCTCTGCAAGCCCGCCCACCTTCTCACGGGATGGGTCGGCAACGGCACGCACGTCCAGCTCGTCAAATATCCCGTAATAATGCCCGTTCTTCAGGACTATCACGCACGGCTCGCCGCGCATTATCTTTGAGACTGCTACCGAGACTGGCTCGTTTGCGTCCATTAGGCTTACATCCTCATACTCCATACGCTCACCCTCTTATGCATTGCACGATATGTCTGTAATCCCTCTCAGGGACCACAATTTCAATGGTCGTATGCATCCCCATATAGTCGGTATAGCTGAGCGAAACCTTATGCCTAAGAAGCGGCATCGGGGATACCACGCGAACATCCTCTATCATATTGCGCGGCAGCTCTATGCGCTGGTTGCCGTTGACGAGCGCAATGCCTCCCTCCATAATTACAAGCTCACCCTTTGTGACAGGGCCGCTGTCCTGGTAAATAGGTATTCTCTTAAGCTCCTTGCCCAGCACGGATGCCATCGCACCACCAAAGCATATTCAACTTGCACCTTTATTAACCTTACAACCCGCAGCCCCCGGGGCAACGTGCCCGAAAATCCTAAATCCATATGCAACGTGGGCCGCATTACGCCACATTTATTAAGTTATAATGCGTATTCCATTTATGGCTTCGCAGGGATTGCGCGGGCAGGCCGCGATGGAATACCTGATGACATACGGGTGGGCGCTGATCGCGATTGTTGTTGTGCTGTCGGTGCTTTATTCTGTTGGGGTGTTTGACCCACAGCAGTATATGAGTGAGGAATGTATGTTCCAGCCGAGCCTGCAATGCAAGTCAATGCAGCTAAGCAAGCAAAGTGGCACGTTCACGCTCATTCTCCACAACGGCCTCGGCTACAGGATAATCCGCCCGTCAGGCAAAATAACTTTCCTGAGCACGGGCCAGGAGATACCATACGCAATAGGCGGCGAGGTTGGCCCGAACGCAGGCATACAAATAGAAGTTACCGGGGTTGACACATCCAAGTTCCGGGCAGGCACAATTGAGAAGGCGCGCATTGCTCTTGAATACGGCTTGGACGGCAGGACATACACAACAACGGGCTCGGTTTCTGTGCGTGTATCCCCATAATTTGCTATTTGCGCTTGGGAAGCAAAATTATCCCCGCGCCCCGATTATCTTCTTTGCAACCTCTTCAACATCAAGTGAGGCCTGCTCACCGCTTGAAAGGTCCTTAAGCATTATTTTTCCAGTGCTTGCTTCCGTGCCCCCTATAATGCCAGCAAACCGCACGCCAAGCGACGCAGCATAATCAAGCTGCTTGCGCATATTCCTCCCCATAAGGTCAATGCGCACGGCAATGCCTTTCTTCCTGAGCTGTTGTGCCGTGCGGATGCACGCACCGTAATTCTCGGGCGCTACGTTGACCAGCACGATGTCAGTAAGGGTCTTGTATTTGGCCCGCCGTTTGAGCAGTGTTGCAATCCTGTCAACGCCGAATGATATGCCTACGGCAGGCACGTCCTTGCCTGCGTAAATGCCTATTAGCGTGTCATACCTCCCGCCGGCAGCGATGGTCCCAAGCTGGGGGTCATCGCTTTTTATCTCGTACACTATGCCTGTGTAATACCCGAGCCCGCGTGCGATGCTTGGCTCAAACTTCCAGTTTGTTACGCCGTACTCCCCAAGCAGCGAGAACAGCCTCTTCAGGTCAGCAACGCCTTCAGCGCATTCAGGGAGCCCCTCATAATATTCCAGGCCTTTCTTGAACGCCGCAATTATTTCGGTGCCGTTGCCGATGCCGTTTTGCTCAAGCTCCCTTGCGACTTCCGACTCGCTTTTCTTGTCCAGCTTGTCAATTATGCGTATCGCCGAATCCATCTTGCCGGCAGGCACACCGAAGTGCTTGAGCACCCCGGACATTAGCTTGCGGCTGTTTATGAGTATCTTATACCCACCAACGCCAATGCGGTCAAGTGCGTCGCGCGCGCACGCTATCAATTCAGCCTCACATTCGGCACCCTGCGCACCGAGAATATCTGCATCAGCCTGCAGGAATTCCCTATACCTGCCGTACTGCGGTTCTTCCCTGCGCCACACCTTCTCTATGCAGTATCTCTTGAAAGGCAGCGCGAACCCGGCATTCTCCGCGTAAAGCCTTGCAAGCGAGACCGTGAGGTCAAACCTGAGCCCGAGCTCGCCATCATCCATCCTGAATATCTCAGTGGCGATGCCGTCCCCGCCCTTGGCTTCAAGCACTTCAAGCCTTTCAATCGCAGGCTGTGACACGGGGTCATAACCGTACGCCCTGTATACATCCTCAATCGCAGAAATAAGGCCCTTGTATACAATCTCATCCTCAGGCAATATGTCGCGCATTCCACGCGCGCGTGCGTACTTCGCAGGCATAAGAATAAGTTAATAACAACATATTTAAATTACTTCCCGGCAAATCCCTTAGTGTGGTTTTATGCCTGAAACAAGCAGGGGCAAGAAAGAAGGCTCGGCGCTTGACGCACTTGTTGAATACATCGGCTCATTCTTCCCTGACCTGCGCAAGAAGCTGCGCATGGCCAAGATGAAGAAAACGCAGAACGAGTACATTATGGATGTCCTGGTAATTTCTGCGATGCTCACGCTCATACTCTCGGTGTGTGTTGCGCTGTTTACAATAGTCGCAAATGGAAGCCTGCTTTGGCTTGCCGTTATGGTGCCGCTGATTGCGGTAGCAACGTTCCTGTTTATGATGAAGCGCGTTGATGTGGTGATGCTCTCGCGCCAGCGCAACATAGACAAGGACCTGCTGTTCGCCGGCAGGCAGCTGCTCATTGAGGTTCGCGGTGGCATACCACTTTATGATGGGATTGTGCATCTCACCTCAGATTACGGAGAGGTAAGCCGGGCGTTCAAGGAAATAGTTGATAAGGCCAATTTGGGTGTGCCGCTTGACGTTGCGATGGAAGATGTGGCGGAGGAGACGCCGTCAAAGCCGTTCAAGCGCCTTGTGCTCCAGATAGTGAACTCAATACGCTCCGGCTCAGACATCGCAGTCGCGCTTGAGACCATACTTGACCAGATGTCGCAGGAGCAGCTAATTGAGATTAAGGCTTATGGGCAGAAGCTTAACCCGCTTGGCATGTTCTATATGCTGTTTGGCATAATTATGCCATCGCTTGGAGTCACGCTTATTGTCACCATATTTACGTTCACCGGGGTTGCGCTGGGCCAGGCATTCCTGTTCGGCGCACTGCTGCTGGTGCTGCTTATGCAGTATATGTTCCTCACGATGATTGAGAGTTCAAGGCCGAGGTTTGAGGTATGAGCAGGTTTGAGCAGATAGGCCATTTGTTGCCGAGAGGCATTGTGCGCAGCATTGGGAAGTTCCTTGACACAGCCGGCGTTATGGGTGAGACTGAAGCGATGGTCGGCACCACGCTCGTATTCTCGCTCGGGCTTGGGCTGCTCGTGTTCATTGTATCAATCTTATCAACAGGATGGCTGCAGGCGTTCTCAGTGCCATTTTCTGGGCTGGGTGCGTTTGCCGCGGATGCTGCAGGTGCGGTTGTGATGCTCATAGTAATTGAGGCGGCAACCCTTATTGCAGTATCCATAGCGCTTTATGCATACCTGCTCGTGCAAATTGATGCGCGCAGGCGCGAGCTTGAGTCGGTGCTGCCGGATTTCCTGCAGCTGTCTGCTGCCAACGTGCGTGCAGGCCTGCCAATTGAGCAGGCGCTCTGGCGCGCGGCAACACCAGAATTCGGCATCCTTGCAAAGGAAGTGCAGATTGCAATGAAAAGAACGTTCAGTGGTGAGTCCATATCGGATTCGCTCACCTACCTCTCAAACAGGTTCAACTCAAAATACTTGCAGAGGACAGTCAGCGTCCTGAAGTTTGGGATTGCATCTGGTGGCGAGATTGGCGAGATTCTTGAGCGCACAGCGGCCGACCTGCGCAGGATGCAGATAATGTACAAGGAGGCAAGCTCCTCAATGCTGATGTATGTCATATTCATCTCGTTTGCGGCAATATTTGGCGCGCCAATACTGTTCGCAGTCTCGTTTAAGCTAATTGCAACACTGAGCGCCGTATGGGCCAACGTGCCAGCCGTATCACAAGGTGGCTTTGGCGTGATCGGGTTTTCCCCGCCACAGATAACCGCGGATGACTTCAAGCTGTTCGCAATACTTGCAATATCAATCACATCAGTGTTCGCATCATTTATACTTGCGGTTATCCAGACCGGCTCTGCAAGGGACGGCCTAAAGATATTGCCGTTCTTCCTGATTGCAGGGCTGGGCGTGCTGTTCTTGGTGATGGCTGCGCTTGACCTGATGTTTACAGTATTCTAGTCCCAATTTTTGCACTCACGTATGGGATATAAATATTGCCTCCATAAATCCAACAAGGCCTCCGTAGCTCAGTGGTAGAGCGCTCGCCTTGTATATGGGTGAGGGGGGACATTCCCCCTCCTCCATAAGACCCAACTTTCCCTCAAGGGAAGTTGGTTCAAAAAAAGGAAACCCCCAAAAGTGGTTCCCGTGAATTTAAGGGCGGTGCATTTGCGCGAGCAAATGACGCACCGTTTTTGAAAAAACTGGTGCCGCAGTGGGGGCCCTTAAGCGAGAGGTCATGGGTTCAAAATCTCAGCCCAAGGGGATCCCCCTTAGTCCGAGACCGCCCAAACCCCCAGAAGGGTTTGCGGCAATGAAGATCCCATCGGGGGCTTGCTTTATTTTAATCAGTCTCGTGAAAGCTAAGTATGCGGTTTGGGGCGCAGCGAAGCGAGCATCCCCGCCGATGTGGAATGGGGTGCGGGGGCGCAGCGAAGCGAGCATCCCCGCATGCTTAAAAAACCTCTTTTCATAATATCCCTGGTTGATTAGATGGCAAAAGTTAAGTTCCCAAGCGATAACATTGAGGCAGACGTCCCAGTGGGCACCCCGCTCAAGAAAGTGATTGAGGAGCAGGGCGCCAACGTACACTTCGCGTGCTCGGACGGCCGCTGCGGCACGTGCCTTGTCCGCATAATAAAGGGTATGGAGTTCCTGAACAAGAGGACCCCAAATGAAGCGAGGACGCTGGAGATGCTAGGCACCGAGGATGACAAGCGCCTTGCGTGCCAGGTTGTAATAGAGAAGGACGGCACAATTGAAGTTGAGGGCGTCTATTAAGAATTTAATTTTTTATCAGGCTCATTTTGAATATGCCTAAGTTCTCAATCATAATCCCAACCTTTAATGAGGAGGCGCTTATTGCCCGTTGCCTGCAATCAGTATCCTTGCAGGACACAGATGTATCATACGAAATAATCGTTGCCGACAGCAACAGCACTGATAATACGGTGGGGATTGCCGAGAAGTATGCTGACAAGGTCGTTCTTTGCCCACGAGGGATTGCTGTGGGCAGGAATGCAGGCGCAAAAGCCGCGAGGGGCAAGTATTTGGTATTTATGGATGGGGACAGCGTAGCATCAAAAGGCCTTGTTGAGGCGTATAATGACGCGTTTAGTGACGCGCGCTGTATTGCTGCCACCGGCCCAATACTCCCGTTAGAGCGTATGAAAAAATATGAGGATTTATTGGTGCGTGCAGGTGCAAAGCTATACACAAAGAAATGGATGAAGCTCCTCATATTGCTAGGCAAGCCCGCATTTATAGGCTCAAACAGCGCTTTCAGGAAGGATAAGTTTTTTGAGGTGGGAGGGTTTAACGAGCGGCTTGTAACGTTTGAGGACGGCGACTTAAGTATGCGTCTGGCTGGGCGTGGCAATTTTGCGTTCCATGAAGATGCCGTTGTATATACCAGCATACGCAGGCTCAAAAAATGGGGTTACATAAAATTTGTGGGGTTCCACGCATCAAATACCCTCCGTTACCTACTTATGGGGCGTTCGCATTCGCATTATGAGGAAGTCCGCTGATTGTGAGACCGGTTCCCTTGCTGAAATGGCGGGCAACAATTATTTATATAGCATTACTCCCTAATTGGGTTTGTATAGCCCCGTCGTCTAGCGGCCAAGGATGGGGGGCTTTGGAAATAGGGGCGCATCCGCCCCCTATAACCCCCGGTATTTCTGCTTGCGCAGAAATGGGTTGGGGCGCATCCGCCCGCACTTCCGCTTTCGCGGAAGGTGCCCGCAAACCTCCGGTTTGCTTGGCCCTATAACCCCCGGTATTTCTGCTTGCGCAGAAATGGGTTGGGGCGCATCCGCCCGCACTTCCGCTTTCGCGGAAGGTGCCGATATGCGAGTGTTTTTGGGTACATCTCAAAAACACATTGAAGAAACCCATAGACCCAGGTTCGAAGAGGGAGCCAGCGCCCCTGCAACCCCGGCAATGCCGTTGCCTTGGTTGTAGCCGGCTTGGCCCCGAATGTATCGGAAATCCTGGCGGGGCTATACCTTTTTATAAACACGCGCACAATATACAGTTATGTCGCAGGAGCTTGCAGAGCTTTCATCGCAGGCCATATCGCAGGGGTATATGGTTACCCCATTTACAATAACCGACAGCTCAAGCCTTGTGCTGAAGCAGAATGCCTTAAACATGGTCGTGCGCGACACGCTTCTCAGGAATTTTATCAACGACCAGGTTATAGACCGGCTTACTTATACGCGCGATTATGGCATTACAAAGAGCATCAATTTTATGGTCATTGGCAAGGATATGAAAGGGAATGCCGTTGCAGTGGGGCATTTCATATACTCAAAGTCCTCCAAATACATCTACCTTAAGGATTTTATGGTATCTAGCGGTTGCGATGCCAAGGCCCTCGTGGCATTTATGTCAACGGCTGCAAAGGATTATATGGCTGAAAATGGGTTTGAGGCGAAAGGATTCATAGCCTCACCCAGCATACGAGGCAGGCACGCAGAGGCAGTTGAATTTATGCGCAGCCTTGGGATGGGCTTTATGTCCGTTGAGCCCAAAACCGATGGCACTTTGCTCAAAAGGCCCGGCTCGGTATTTGAGGTTTATAAAGGATCGCACGTGCTTGACAGGCGTGTGCTGATGGTGGGCGCGTATGGTGCAGGCGGTGCGCGGATCAGCGGTGAAACGCTCTCAAAATTCCTTTCTGACCTGAAGGATGAGAAGGACCTTGCATTCCTTCTTATGCGGCTCGATGACGCCAAGGTCTCGGTTGTTGAGAGCAAGTCAATAGAGATATCAAAATTGGCATCACTTCTCGGGAAGATACGGGTGCCTGCCCAAGCCCCAGGTAAGAATGATTAATTTGCGGTTTATGTATTACAAGCCTGCCGTTTAGGATAAGCTAGCACTTGTGCTTTGAGAGTATGACCGCAAGCCTATCAAAGCTTATTGCAGTGCCGTCAAGCGGCGAGCCGCCGGCTATCTGGCTGCCGCTCCACGTATCGTGCATTTCCTCGCCACGCCGCGCGATCTTTTCCTCCTCGTTAAGCACGCGGTAGAGGTTTGCGCCTATACGCCCCTTAACCGCACGCAAGGATACTTTAAGCCTCTTGCCGCTCGGCTTTGCGATAACGAATGCGCGCTCATCATCCGAATTCACGGCGATATTAAGGACCAGTGGGTCAATAGTTTCCCCCTCTTTTAGCACTATCGCCTTGTAGCCGGAGGCGTGCAGGAGCCCGCACACCTTACGCGCATCCTGCACTAGGCTGGCAACACGCTGCTCTTCCTCATCAATCATCGTGCGCACGGCAGCGGTCTCAGTTGCCATCTTATCAGTGAATTTTGCGATCGTGTCAATGTGCGGCCCATCCTCACCCTGTAGCACCTTTGTCAGGTCCGCGTAAAGCCCCTTCAAGTCTGCTTCTGCATGTTCAAACGTCTGGTGCTTGGTGAAGTGCCTCCCGCTAACCTCAGGATAAAACAGGTGTGACGATACAAGCGCCCATATTGCAAATGCCTTGTGGTTTGGCGCCTTGTCAAGGCTATAGTTGATGCGCGAGGATTCCGCGAGCACATCCTTGTGGCTTTTTGCGAGGTCAGGGTTCTCGGAAACAAACTTTGCGATTACCGCATCAGGGGTAAGTATCTTTGGGTTTATGCGCACCTTAGCATCCTCGCTGTTAAGGAGCTTGAGCGCGATCTCGGTATGCGTGGCACCCTCACGTATGTCCTCCTTTATGGACTTGCGCAGCCCCACGTTGGTTGCCTCATTCCTCACCGGAACCAGGCTAAGATCATATTTCCTTTTGACGAGAGAAACCTTACCCATCCGCTCACCAGCAACCGAATAACCAGATGTCCTTCTCATTTTATTATTATAAATGTTTCGTAACGCCGATACGGGGGCATACGCCTGTTAGTGGGCATATGTTGCACCTCGGCCCCACAGGCCTGCACACGGTTTGCCCAAACCCCACAAATATTTTGTTGAGCTTCCGCCTGAACTTCTTTGGGATGCCCTTATTCAGGAGCACGCTGGTTTGCCCTGGAGTTTTTGCCCTTACCAGGCCGAGCCGGTTGCTTATCCTATGCACGTGCGTGTCCACGCCAATGACATCGTGCCCGAACGCGCGCGCGAGCACAATATTGCCAGTTTTGATGCCTACGCCAGGCAGTGATGTTATCTCCTCAATTGTATTTGGGACTTTCCCATCGAAATTGTCTAATAGGATGTGGCACAGCTGCCTGAGATGCCTCGCCTTGGTCTTGTAAAACCCGACAGGTTTTATGAGCTGTGCAATCTGCTTTTCGCTTGCATATGCAATCGCTTTTGCATCCTTGAACTTGTGCAACAGCCTTTCAGCTGCTGCAATCGTAGTTTCATCTTTTGTGCGCGCGGAAAGCATTGTGAAAATGAGCATCTCAAATGGCGTTCTCCCTGACTTGCCCTCAAAATGCATCACCGGTGCATCAAGCTTTTTGGCCAATTTTTCCATCTGTGCAAGGTATTTTGATAGGCCAGAAATAAACTTCTTGTTGCCAAGCATCAGAAAACGTTTAAACCGAAAGGTTATATAGTTTGGAATTTCCAAAGGGAATTAGCTCGGCGTATTTTTTGCCTTGGCGAAAAATTACCTGGGCTATCTGGGTGGCGGTCAGCATCAGCTCCGCTGGTGCCCCGCACCCGCCTCACTTCGTTCGGAGGGGTGGCGGAGCGGTCAAACGCGCCGGATTTAGGACGAAGGGTGAAAGGGCACTCTTCCCCCTTAGCAACCACCTATTCCCCATTGAGGATGGGATGTTGCAGTCTTCGTTGTTTTTTGCCTTGGCAAAAAACTCTCGGGGTGAGTGGGGACGAATGTGCCCTTCTCAGTAAAAAGTCCGGTCCCCTAGCGGGTTCAGGAGTTCAAATCTCCTCCCCTCCATTTTTTGTGGACCTGGATGCAATTAAAGGAAAACAATCAGCCCGTCGCTGTTGAACTTGAACTTGTGCCCGGTATTGTGCGGGCAGTGGAACTCGCCATCCTTCTCAAAAATTATGAAATCCATCCCTTTTTCAGCCCTGCAGCAGGGACATACAATCATTTTTTCAAGCGCCATAGCAACCACCTGCACTCTCGCCCTGCATATATTAGGGCACAAGAGAATAAAAGGGTGATTGTTGGCGTTTCTATTGCTATGCGCGCTAGTTCAGTATAAGGACTGAATAATTCAGGAAAGCCGCAAATGTTACCCACGCGATATATGGCACAAGCAGGGCCGCAGCGCGCTTTGAGTGGGCATAAAAGGCCCAGATTGTTGCAATGATTGCAAACCATAATACGGCAATCCCAATAAGGCCGAGCAGTGGCGACTGCAGGCCGAAGAACAGGTATGACCACAGCGCATTAAGCCCCAGCTGCGCCCCGAACAGCCAGTACGCAGGCGACTTGTCCTTTTTTGATGGTGACTTAACGAGCGTGTAAAGCGCAATCCCAATAACCGTATAGAGTGCTATCCAGATTATGCTTATCAAATAGCCTGGCGGTGTGAATTCTGGCTTGTTGAGGCTAACATACCATGTGCCAACTGATTGCGCTGTGAACACTGAGCCGGCCACGCCAGCAAGCTGGCACAGAAGTATGCAGCCGAGCAGTAGCGCCACATTATGGCCCTTGATTTGCATAAGTGTGATTTGCTGGCAATCAATATATTTTGAACGCCTGCCTTGCCGTGCGTTTCTGGAACGTTTATAAGCGTTTTTCATCTGAATTAGCGCGGATGTGGGATAGCGCCGCCCGCGGCGCCCTGAACAGATGGTGAATACGATGGGATTTTACAAGTATATGGCAGAGGCTTTCCAGAAGGAGTATAAGGAAAAGTCCGGGGAATACAAGCAGAGGCTGATTAAGTGGCGCTCTGAGGGGCCGATTGAGCGTGTTGAGAAGCCGCTCAACATTGCACGCGCAAGGACGCTTGGGTACAAGGCCAAGAAAGGGTATGTTGTTGTCCGCGTGCGTGTGCCAAAAGGCAAGCGCAAGGTTCCCAAGCCCGTGAGGGGCAGGAAGCCTTCCCATTCGGGTAGGTTTTTCTCGGCGCAGGTATCCGACCAGATGATTGCCGAACAGAGGGCCAACGCAAAGTTCAACAGCCTTGAGGTGCTCAACTCATACTGGGTTGGCGAGGATGGCAAGCACAAGTACTTTGAGGTCATACTCGTTGACCCGCTCAGGAAAGAGGTTTGCACACAGGCAATCAACCGCCGTGGCAGGGTATATCGCGGGCTTACGAGTGCGGGCAGGCGTGCACGCGGCCTCAGGTTCAAGGGCAAGCGCCGCCCAAAGCTTTGATGCACAAATGAGCGCAGCCAGGTATTTTGATTTGGACGTGCGTTTCAAGTGGGATGGGTTCAGGGATGATGGGTATTCAGCCGTGTTTTCCCCCAACCTGCTTGGGCAGGATTCTTCCAGCTACAACCCTTCAAAGGTAAACATAGCCGTAATTAAGGGCCCCGAGCAGAAGTTGCCCCCCAAGTACGACCTTGTTAATTACTGCAACTTTATCTCAGACCCAGACTCAATGGCAGTAATAAGGGATAAGGGGCACGCAGTTGAGTTGTGTGTTGCGGACATACGGAATTTCATACTCAAGGGCAAGATTGCGCAAGTGCAATTCTTCTGCGGGGTGCTCCGCACATACCGAATACCCTACGTGTTCACATCCGGTGCAACGTGCGAGTATGAGGTTAAATCCCCAAAGGAAATCTCATTCATAGCCGAAATGCTCGGGTTCACACAGAGGCAGGCGCTTTACTCAATGAGCGAGACCGCATCCTTGTTTGTGGAGGGGAAGCAATGGCACTAAAGAAAAGCGTGCGCACACGGCACCGGTACATAAAGTTCCGCACCATATCACAGCGCAAGTTTGCCGGTGATGAGATTTACAGTGAGATATTGAGGTTTGTATCACGGACGCACGGTGCATTCGCGATGCCCAAGATGCGCCTCATATCCTACGAGAATTCGGAGGGCATACTTAAGTGCCGTGCGCAGGACCTCACACAGCTGCGCGCCGCGCTTGCACTGCTCACATCACGTGAATACCGGATAAAGCTGCTTTCAAGCTCAGGGACAATAAAAGCACTCTCCCGTTAGCAATTATGGCTTTACGTTTGCCAAGCGCGGCAATTTTTTGCCCAAACTTGGTCCATAACCCAGTAGGATGATGGATGCCAATGCCCAAGATGCGCCCACGGCAGTTATTTGAGTGCGGATAGCAATCGTGCGCATATTGACTCGGCATTCAGCCCGCGCAGTACCGCCTCCTGCACACCGATGCGTATGCCACTCGGGTTGACCACGCTTTTGTCCCAAGGCAGTGAGTTCTTGTTCACGATTATGCCTTTTGATTCAAGCTTGTTTGCCACTGCCGCACCGCCGCCCAGGCGCGACACATCAAGGACCACCTGGTGCGTGTATGTGTATTCCTTCCCGTCAAACCCGCACACATTGAACTTGTTTTCGGCGAGCATCCGTGCAAGGCGTTGTGCTTCCCTGACAACCGCCATCCCATAATCCTGATGCTTTGTGTCGTATGCTATTGCAGTTGCAAGGAGGGCGGGTATCCTGTGCAGATGATGGTTGCTCAGTATGCCCGGGAACACCATCGTATCAATACTCTTCTCATATGGCCGCTGCGCGCGAATCAGTATTATGCCGCCCTGCGGGCCCGGGAACGTCTTATGTGTTGATGCGGTGATTATGTCCGCCCCCTCGGTGAACGGGTTCTGGAATGCACCGCCGTAAACCAGGCCAAACACGTGCGCCGCATCATAAACTATCGTAAGGTCCGGGAACTTTGCGCGGACTTGCGCAACCGGCTCTGGATGGAGGAACATGCTTTTTCCGAATACCACAAAGTCCGGCTTCTGTCT
>JAOAKR010000016.1 GCA_026419815.1 Microcaldota archaeon
AGATGTGTATAAGAGACAGGACGGGGACTGGAGAGAGGAGGTTCTCACCTTTTTCACCGCCCGACCTTGGTATTTCTATGGGACAGTGGATCCCAGTTGGCGGGACATATGGCTTGGGTGAAATCGTGAGGACTGATGAGAAAGGGAGGACGTGGTCACGTGCAGGTGACATTGTAAAGGGAATGGAAAAGTCCTCACTCTCAGATGTAGTGCAAGCTTATCGCCAAAATCCAATATTCACGAATCCCGACGGGAGTACGGTTCCGGCAGATGCAAATGCGATAAAGGACTTTATAGCCAAGCATCCGGAGCTTGCCAAACAGCAGATTGAGAAAGCACGAAAAGAAGGATGCCCGTTAAGTGATAATCAACTAAATGCGCTGGGTTCGTTTGCAGATGCCATAATCGCAATAAGGGAAAATGTCCCCAGATATAACCCAAATTATGTATTCAACACCATAGAATTCGGCTGGAGCAAGGAGTTGGGAAAATTCGTAGTGGGAATGGCATTTGAATATACAACTGCAATGCAGTTCCCACCCGGCGGCATTACGGAAAAGGATATGAAAAATCTCAGGGAAGGCACAAGCGAGCTGATGGTTTACAGAGGGGCCATAGGTGGCGTGCTGGAGTACCGGAGTGACACTGGCTGGCGGTTTGATGCAAAGATTGCTGTAGTCACATCCGGAAGATACAACAGCGAGGACGTCGCGATTTCTGGAGAACTTTATACAAACATTGCAAAGGAATTTGTTGAGGGCAGCGTTGTAGGATTGAGAACTTCACTTGCATTGCTTAACAACGCCACCAATATGTTTAGGGGTGATCCCCTCAAACCCGCCATCCTTTACTTTGTGGTGAGGCCATACGCTGAATACTCATTCCCCCAGTACGGGGTGACGCTCGGTGGCGGCTTGACTTACGGGGTCACCCAATTTTACCTTGAGCGGATGTATGATAGTAGCCTGTTCAGTGGTCAGAAAGCTTCCCCCAGGCACGATGTTGGAGTATTCGCCAATCTTGTATGGGGAATCAACGAGAATGTGAACTTCTTCTTCAACTCAGAATTTGAGCAGGGGGTAGTGGAGGATGGGAAGTTCCTTAAAGAGATCAAGGTTGGCGGCAACCTTGGGTTTGAATTTAAGCTGCCGCCGAATGTTGGCTTCGGCTCAATAACCATAACAGTCGGTGGATACAATACGTTTCCGTTTTAGCGCTAGAGGTAATGTGATATGAAGATATATGTACTGGCACTGTTCGCGCTTGTGCTTGCTAATGCGCTTTGCGCCTTGGACTATGCCGTTCAAAACGAGGAGAATGCATACACCAGGTGGTCATCAACACTCTCCCCGGCAATTGTAAGCACTGCCCAGTCGGGGACCGCGATCTGTGTGGGGGATGACCTCAGCACCATTTACGACTATTCCATTACGCACAACTCAAACATCGCCACGTTCTGCAATGAGTACGAATTTGAGAAAGAATACCAGACTAGGAACTGCCTGCCTGAGAGATATAACGTTATTGGAGCAACCGGCATCAATGGCCCTGCCACACTTGGCGGCAATGAGTATTTTGACTGCGAAATCACAACTGTGCAACTTAACTCAACATATATGGGTCCGTCTACTTGCAAGGAAGAGCCAAACATTGCAAAGAGCACCGGCTCGGCATACCTGCTGTTCCTTAGCATTAATAGCCAGCCGCCTCCACCTGACAACCGCGTGACCGTGCAATATGCACAATCCCGCGGGGGTATGGTATGCGACGGCGCGTACAAGCTCACGCTTGACGGCACACAGGTTAAGAGCGGTACACTGAAGGATATAAACAGCGTCCAAAACGTAAAGATAGGAAAAGAAGGCACGCATAAGCTCAAGGTTGATGCATCAATAAGCAGGTGCGGCGCAATATTCGTTGAGGAGACAAAGGTGGGCAAAACATACATCCACCCGTTCTTCAAGCTTGTAAGCGGCTCGTATCCTGCGCCAGTGAGCAAGGAGATAACATTCACGGCGGTAAGCGGTGAGGTTGAGCCGGAGGTTACGGGCTCAGTTTCAACAACTGGCAGTGGGATATTGATATTCCCGGACACGCTCGTTGAGAACCAAACCGATAGTATTATGCTCAAGCTGAAAATAAGGAACCCAAGCAAGGATACCGAGATTTATGTTTATGAAATCGGCGTATCAAAGGACTTGTCGTCCAAGCCGGTCCAAATAAAGAGTGTTGAAGTTGCCCCCGACCCTACACTTAAACTTCTGTATGGTGAACCGCTGGGGGTGATAAGCCCGGGCGAGACAAAAGAGTTTAACGTCACGGTTACTGCGTTTGCGCCCATCGGCTCATCCGCGGTTGGTGATCACAGGTTTGAAATAACATACAGGTATAAGAATTACAGCAAGGCAGTTTGCGGAAAAGGGTTTGACAAGGGCGGCAAGATAACTGTGCCATTCACAGTAATAAAAGGTGATGAGCCCGCCAACCCGTACGATGGGCTGGGCCTCGGGGTAAGCGTTAACGTTGAGCCGCCAACCGTTGACTACAACAATTTTGAGGATGTTAATGAAAAAGGGATACGCGTCTACGGCACGGTATCACTTGTGAACACAAGCAACAACGGCCCGGTGGCATTCTGCAACTCAAAATACCCCTGCCCAAATGTTACGCTGGAGGATGTTGAGGTGTGCAGGACGATTAACAGCCCGTTGCCGCCGTATGCACCAATGTATATGTGCACACAGGGCTGCATATCAAATATGCCCGGCAAGGTTACAACGAAGGCGGACGGTGCATACGATTTCAAGGGCCTGGTGCTCAAGGATGACTGCAAGGTCGGCGTGAATGATGTTGCAGACATACGCGCAACAGTCAATGTAGCGCTCGGCCCGTTGCAGACGGAAGGCAACGGCGCCACACCTGTGAACACCGTCATACCTCCGCTTGAGTGCACCGCACTCAACTATGAAATGCTTGACATCGTGCCAGGCACTGAGAAATACAGGTTTGAGGCACAGCTTGAGCACACCGCACCTTACACCAACATAAGGTATTATTATGACTGCGGTGCAGGTGAAGGGTATAAGAGCGTTGATGACACGATGTTTGAGTGCGCGTATGCAGTTGAGGAGGAGAACGATTATACGCGCATAGCCGGCTTCAAGGTTGAATATGAGGACAAAGCGGGTACTGCGTATACCACGCACTGCCCCGGTGCGCTTGTCGGCCTCTGCCAGGTTTACATAGGGTAGGTACAAGCGCAAATCCTGCGTGACTGCCGGGCAAGGCTCAAGAATGCGGGAGTTATCCTATCCTAATCCCTAACAAGGAAAGTTGTGCGGTATACGCGCTGGCCGTCCTTTACCCCATACAGCTTATTTGACACCTTAGGCTTGAGCTTCATCGCGGAGAGTATTGAGCGTGCAATTGCGCGGTCCCCGTAATAAATGTCTATGCCCTCCTTCAATTCAACAACCTTCTGCACAAAAGTCGCCTTCTCAAGCTTCTTGAGCAGCGCATCAACAAACTGCGGGTCCCGACCATACCTACCGCGCAGCTGTATTATTCCCTCATAATAACCAGAAAACTTTTGCGAACACGCATCGCATAATGAATCCTTGCGCTTAAGCCTGATTGTGAATACCCGCGGCAGGCCACCATATTTTATGGATACTGCGCCCCCCTTAATGCTGGCCTTGGGCACGCCAAACACCTTATCCTTGAGCTGGTGGCTGATCGCAAGAGCGATATCCTCGCCCCATTGCTTAACACGCTCGGCACCGCATTCCCTGCACACGTAAGCCACGATCTCCCGCGGTAGCGCGGGCGTATTCATAGAAATATAGCAGGCCTCACAAAAGCTGCCTATGAACCCCACTGAATCGCTTGTTGCACCACACTGCGGGCATTGCTTTCTCATATGGTTGCACCAGTGATCATACTGCGCCGAGTACCCCAATCACACGCAAACTATCACTTTATCTCCTAACCTTCCGGAGCTCATCAAGCGCGTGCTTGATGGCAGACATCGTCACCTCGCCGTCATAATTCCTGAAATGCTCGTAAATGCGTACCGCCTCATCAAGTGTTGCGCCAGCCATAAGCGCAAGCGTTTTTGAGTGCAGGCGCATATGCCCTTTGTTTATGCCTTCCTGGGTGAGCGCGCGGATGGCTGCAAAATTCTGTGCAAGGCCTAATGCAGCCGCAATGTTGCAAAGCTCCTGTGAAGATTTCACTTTAAGTATCTTGTCCAAGCATATGCGTGCTGCCTTGTGGCTGGTGCCCGAGCCGACCGTCCCGAGCGCCAGGGGGAGCTCAATCTCGCCAATCAGCTTCCCATCTTCAATATAATATTTGGTAAGTGGCCTGTAAAACGAGCTGTACGCTGCATACCCGTGCGCACCGGCTTCAACAGCACGTGTGTCATTGCCGGTTGCAAGCGCAAGCGCGCTTATGCCGTTCATTATGCCCTTATTGTGCGTTACTGCGCGGAATATGTCATTCTCGGCGAATGACTGCGCAAAAAGTATGCCCTTTGCCATCTCAGGGTCATCAGTAAACTGGGCGCGCGCACGCGAAATCCTCTTCACGGAAAGGTTTGTGAGTATGCGCATCACCACCTTCCCGCCCACGAGCGATGTGATGGCGGGAGCCAGGCCCTCAGCTATCCTGTTAACAGTGTTTGCGCCCATCGCGTCGCGGACATCAACAGAAAAGTATACAACTGCGCACCTGCCGTGCGCACAGGCATACTCGCGCGCCCACACGTCACGCGGGCCGCCACCGCGCGCGGACATTGTCGGTGCAAGCTCATTCATCACTTTCAGCAGGTCCTGCTTGTGCGCGGCGACCGTCACCGCCACATCTGGGTCAGGCTTGAGCAGCGATATCTCGCCTATCATCACCGGCTCTGTGGATACCGCTGTGAACCCGCCAAATTCGCGCGCCATCTTGGCAACCTTTGATGCCCCTGCAACAACACTCGGCTCCTCGCCGACCATCGGGATGAGGTAATCCTTCCCGTTTATGCGGAAACCCGTGGCGACGCTTAGCGGCAACGAATACAGCCCGATCACATTCTCACGCATAAGGTCGGCCTCCGCAATTGTAAGCCCGCCCGCGCGGAGCACGGCCATCTCATCACTGCTAAGGCCGCATTCCGAAGCTATTGCCGCCAGCCTCTCCTCTGGGGGTCTCTTGTAAAGCCCTGAAAACTTGTCCTCAGGCACATTGAACACCAAGAGGCATTTTGCTATGCCTTGAGGTATTTTTTGGCCGCCTTCACCTTATAAAGCTTATCAAGCTCGATGACCACATCCTCAAACGAAAGAAGCCGTATGTCAAACTCTATTTTCTTGTTGTTCGCCAAAGGTGTGTATTTTGGCTGCTCGGCGGTGCGCTCAAGCTCGCACACTTTTTTCCTAAGCGCTCCAAAATCCTGCCCCCCGCCGGCCATCACCGCCTACCCCCTTCTACACGGCTGGCAAGCGCGAGCACTTGCTCAGGGTTCCTGTAATACTCCGCAACTATCTTGCCCACCGACTCAATGTCAAGCATATCGTTGCGTATCATATAGCTGATAACCTGCGACTTGTCCGCGATGTCCTGCCGGACTTCCTTAAGCGTCATGCCCGTGTAAAGGCCTATGCGGTCCGCAAGTGCGGATATCTCCTGCACCTTCTCAATCCTGTCGGTGCGCGGGTTCCACCTGTAAATCACATTGTAGCCGCCGGCATCGGTCATCTCAGCAACCTCAAACGTCCTGCGGATGCCGGTCCTCCTGTTCCTGTACTGCACAACTATCAGGTCAAGTGCGCCCAGCATCGTCTGCGGTATGCTTATGGGTGGGTTTGTGAGGCGCGAGATTGTCTGCTCGGCATTGTCTGCGTGCAGCGTCGCGTATACCGAGTGGCCGGTATGCATCGCCTCAAACAGGATTTCCGCCTCGCGCTGGCGCCGCACCTCGCCGACTATGATGCGGTCCGGCCTCATCCTGAGCGCGTTCACCATAAGGTCAAGCATGCTAACCTCGCCCTTGCCCTCAGGGTTGGGCAGCCGCGTTGAGAGTGGCACCCATTGCAGGAATGAGGGAAGGTAAATCTCGCGCGTGTCCTCAATGCTTATAACGCGCTGGTTGGGCGGGAACAGGTTTGACAGTGCGTTAAGGAACGACGTTTTGCCGCTGCCTGTGCCCCCTGAGACCAATATTGACATCTCGTTCTGTATGCTGAGCCACAAAAGGGCCATCACTTCAGGGGAGATAGTCGCGCGCTTGACGAACAGAGACGGTGTCCACGGGTTCCTTGCGAACTTCCTTATCGTGATTGTGTTGCCTGATGTTGATATGGGGAATAATGTTGCGTTTACACGCTCGCCAGTTGACAGCCGTGCATCCATAAGCGGGTTCAAAAGGTTTATCTGCCTGCCAACACGGCGGCCTATGCCCGCTGCACAGTCCTGTATAAGCTTCTCGTCCTTTATCACGACATTTGTGATGCACCAGCCATACTTCTTGTGGAATACCCATACCGGCTGGTGCGACCCATTAACAACGATTTCTTCAAGACTTTCGTCGTGGACGAATGGCTCAAGGTCTCCGAGACCCAGCGTGTACTGCATAAGGTATGCAGTGAGGACACGCAGGTTATCGTGCGTAAGGTTGGGGAAATGCCTCAAAAGGACTTTTGACGTTTTTGAAAAGAACGCGTCGCGAACATACTTGTTCTTGCGGGCGTCAAGCATCTCGCTTATGTCAATGTTGACCTCTCCGACAAGCTCGCCTTTTATCTGCGTGTCAAGTATTATTTTTGTGCCCTCCGCAAGGCCAGGTATCTTTATTGAGTAAAGGGGCACGTACTGCGAGGTGCTCTGGGTTACCTGGACCTCCACCGTCATACCCTCAACATCCAGGGTATATGATTCAAGCACACCTTCAGCTTTTGCATCCGGTTTCATTGTATCATCCTTTCTTGCCCTGCTGCTTCATCCTGCCCATAAGGTCAAGCAGTTCCTTGCGCTTCTGCTCAAGCATCGTGACCTCGCGCTTGGTCTCCTTTATCCTTGATTTTGCCTCCTCAACCTTCTCTGCAACCTCCTTGCTCGCAGTAGGCGGCACCTCTATGCGAAGGCTGCGGAGCTCATTGGTTAGTAGCTTGAGCTTCTTGTCTATGCGCATCTCCTCATCGCTTATCTCTGAGAGCGATTCCATTATCTTCTTTATCTCTGAATACCTCTGTGCCACAACATCCTCGCTTATCTTCTCCTCAAGCGATCCCATCTCCTTGCTGAACTCATCAAGCGTCTTGAGCGCCAGCCGCATTTCTTCAAGCCGCTTCTGGAGCGTGTCATCAAGCGAGGTATACATCTGCTTTATGCTCTCAAACTCCTCCCGCGCTGAGCCGAGCCCTGCGGCAACCGTCCCCTCCTTCAGCTGCGTATACTGCTCTATGCGCGTGCGCAGGTCCGCTTCGGCGCGCTGCAGGTCAGAGTATATGACATCAATGCGCTTCTTCTGCGCCTCAACAGTGCGCAGCTGCCTTTGCACGTCATCATACAGTGATTTGCACTGCTCAACAAGCGCACTGGCCGCCTTCACATCGCCCTCAACGGACTTGCTGGCCTGCCTGAGCGACTGCTCATACTCGGACATCTTTGACTTAACGCTTGAAATCGTCTGCTCAAGCTGCGCAATCATCTCCTGCGCTTCCTGCGAGGCAACTTTACCCTCTTTCTTGGTTTCCTCAAGCGCATCAACTGCCTTGCTTATGCCTGCGCTTACAGCAGACATCTCCTTCATAAGCTGTGAGAGCCGTTTCTCAGACTTCTGGGTGTCGTCGTGCAGCCCAGAAATCCTGTTCGCCAGCCCTTCAACCTCAGTGAGAAGCGAGTCGCGCTGCTGCCTGAGATCGCCAAGGCCTTCTGGCTCCTGTATGCGCTCACCAATCCATACAAGGTAAGAAGTGGTAAGCTGGTACTCAATGCGTATGATGCCCTCTTCCTCAAGGATGCGCGACCACTCCTCAATCACCTTTTGTGCGAGGCCGAGCTCGCGCGCGGCGCGCTCAACGGGCACGCGCTTTTCCTTGTATACCAGGTTTATGAGCTGGTCAACACCAGTGCTTATCTGCGAGTCTACATATGACACAAATGGAATTAGCGCAATTTTAATTTAAATCTAACTACACGCGTATGCTGGCGGGCGCACACCAATTATGGAAAAATAGATATACTACATCACGATTCTGGCGGTGCGCGCGGTGTAATTATTTAATGGTTGCGATTGATATAAGGGTGCCGGACCTAAGAGATAAACCTTTTGGTCCTGTGAGGCTGCTATGCCCCCTATTGTCCAGATAACCATTGCCGGAGTGGACCCAATCACACGGTACAAGCAAAAGCTAGAGGTGAGCAGGAAATTTGGTGCGGACGGCCTGAAAATCTATTCCATACTTGAGAAGACTACGAGCATAAGCGAGATAATGCGAGAGGCACAGCCTATAAGCGAGGAAAAGGTCTATCGGATACTTGACTTTATGGGGCGGCTCGGCCTCATCACAATAAGCGGGATACCTGAGCAGTTCAGCGAACGGCAAGTGGAGGAGGGTGCACTGCTGGAGGTTACTGCTGCGGACTCGCTTGCACGGTTCAGGCACCAGAAGCTTCTCTTCAAAAGCTTCTCATCTGCGGGTATAAAGGTGTATGAGCTTCTGCACAAGAAGCCTGCAACCGTGCCTGAAGTATCTGCAGCGCTCGGCATTGAGCCAAAGCGCGTACAGGAGATATTTGATTTTATGCTCGCAAACCAGATTGCAACGAATTTGCGTGCTGGCGCGCCGCCCGCCAGAAAGGAGGCGGTCCCGCCAAAGCCTCAGGAAGCGCCTGTATCCCCGCCGGAGAATGTGGCGCCCCCTGAACTGAAACCGCCCAAAAAGGAGGAGAAACTGCCGGCACCGGCCCCTGAGGCACCTGCCCTTCCAGAGGTTGACCCTTCCACTGATTACAAGATTGCTGAGGCGCCGCTTGCGGATAAGTACAAGATGCAGAAGGATGTGCTTGACAGGTTCGGTGGGGACGGGCTGCGCGTTTACTCAATACTTACCGTCCACGCGAGCGTTG
The DNA here is from genome assembly GCA_026419815.1 of Microcaldota archaeon. Taxonomy (GTDB): domain Archaea; phylum Micrarchaeota; class Micrarchaeia; order CAILAH01; family CAILAH01; genus DYJQ01. Next base: position 9,115 of record JAOAKR010000016.1, read on the forward strand.
GCCGCGCAGCCGAGCTTGCAGGGCTGCCTGTTGAGCGTGTCAATGACATAATGAGGTATATGCTCCAGGCGAAATACATCACCCCCTATGTTCCCGAGCCACGGAAAGAGGAGATTGCCGCAAAGGAAGGGGCCGTGGCTCCGATAAGCGCTGTAGAGAAGCGGCTGCCAGCCGAGGAAGAGTGGGAGATTAAGCCGCACGTTGAGGAGGAAACGCCAAAAGAGGAGGTTAAGGCTGCACTGAAAAGGCCCGAAGAGAAAATGCCTGCCAAGCCACGGCCGGCCCCTACTGCTGAAGAGGAGGAAATCAGGCCGCACGTTGAAGAGCTACCAGAAAAGGAAGTTCGGCCTTTGCCGGAGAAGGAGGAGGGGCCTATTGAAATAGGCGAAGAAGAGGAAGAAAAGGAAACTATTGAGGCCCAAAAAGAAGAAGAGGAAAAAGTGGAAGAAAAGGAAACTATTGAAGCACAAGAGGAAGAAGAGGAAGAAAAGGAAACTATTGAGGTCCAAGAGGAAGAAGAAGAGGAAGAAGAGGAGGAAGGCAGGCTAAGTGAGTTTGAGGAGCTCATACGGCAGGAGTTTGGTGAAAAGGGTGTGGAGGCATACCGCCTCATAGATGGGAAGCGCACTGCCGAGCAGATAATGAACGAGGCGGGTGTTGACGAGGAGCTCATAATAAAGCTGTTTGAGTTCCTTGAGGCTAAAGGTGTAATACGGCTTGAGCGGCCCAAACAGCATAAGGTTCTTGAGGAGGGTGAGGCGGAAGAGGAGGAGCGGAAGCCGCTTCGTGAGGCCGGCGCGATAACACAGCCGCTCTCTGAGACGATTGAGCGCCCGCGCAAGCAGATAATCATACGTGATATGGTGCCGCTTGATGTCCCCATAATGCAGAAGCTTACGCTGCCTGCGCGGATGTCGCTGGAGGCCAAGCTGCTTGCCAAATTCGGCGCAAAATCACTCCGCCTTCTAAGCAAAATTGACAATGAATCGGATGTTGTGACGCTTTCAATTGAGAACGGGGTAGACTTGAACGAGCTTGATGAGATATTGTATTCCATAAGCAACAGCGGTGGGTGCACATTTGCAACGCTTTCAGAAGAGGATATACGCAGGAGGTACGGTGCCGAGGCGCTGGCAATCTACAAGAAATACGGGCGGGACGGTGTCATCCTGTACGCCCTAATAGGCAAAATGGACTCAATACGCAAGATGGTTGACTTCTCCAGGGTTGACAGGAAGAAGGCGGTTGAGATAATACTTGAGATAAACGGGCTGCTTGGCATTGAGGGCGTGTCACGCAAGGACCTTGCTGGCGAGCTCGGCTTATGACTTGAATTAATGCAGGGATAATTGTGGTTGCCCTTGTTGGAGGGGCGGCAATAGGCATCCCGGAGGCGTATTCGTTGGCCTACTGCCGAGAGTACAGGGGGTTAAAGGCTTTTATTGCTTTGCTGGCTTAATCTACCGCTTTGAATTGAGAGGGAATGCTTATGGACCAATTCCACGGGAGATCACTTACAAACCCGCGCGGCGGGCGCAGGGTTCCCAGCAGGGACAAGAGGAAATATGAAGCTGGCGGCTATTTTTCCGCACCTAAAGTAGGCGCTGAGAAGATTGTTGAGAAGAGAAGCGTGAAGGGCGGCGGGCTCAAGCTGCACGTGAAGAGCATCCAGCACGCCAATGTCATCGTTGACAAGGGCCGTGCAGTCAAGACGAGGATACTAAAGGTAGTGTCAACCCCGGACAACAGGAACTATGCAAGGCAGGGGTTCATAACAAAGGGCGCGCACATAGCAACTGAGCTTGGGGATGCGATTGTGGTCAACAGGCCCGCACAGGACGGCCAAGTCAATGCCAGGCTCATAAAGAAGCAGTAATTTTAGCAGCACTAGGTATACGACACTGATGCCGCCCTGCCCGGCAGCTGGGGGGCTATGTTGATGTTTACGTTAACTGTTCCCCTGGCGCTTTCCATAAACGCCTCAAGCAGGCCGCCCTGGCCGGACAGTGTGCACTCTCCATACTCCTCAACGCCTGCAAGGTCCGCTGCTTTCCTGAACGCCGCCTTGCGGCTCCCAATCTCGTCAACGAGCCCAAGCGAGTATGCCATCCTCCCAGAGAGTATGCGTGCGTCAAGCGCTTGGCCGAACCGCTCATCAGTGAACCGCGGGTTGCCCTTCCGTGACTCATAAACCGCCTGCCTGAAATCGGCAAACACCTCATCAACGTACGCCTGCACTATCTCACGCTCTTCCGGTGTTAGCTGGCGGTCTATGTCCCCCATGCCTTTCTTGTCGCCAGATGCCACCACTGTATAATTTATGCCGAGCTTGTCAAAAAGGCCCTCCAATGACACAAAGGTGGCGCGGACGCCTATACTGCCGGTTATCGCCTCAGGCTCAGAGACGATGTAGTCCGAGCCAACTGCGGCATAATACGCACCTGACGCGGCAACGTTGCGCAGGTATGCGACCACCGGCTTGTCCGACTTCTTGGCGGCTTCGTATATCTCCCTGCTCGCGATGACCTCGCCGCCGGGCGAGTCTATGTAAAGCACAATCGCCTTTACGTCCGGCCGCCGGTTTGCCTCCTCAATCTGGCTTATTATCTGGCCGGACGTTGGGCGCGGCTCGGCCGAAAAAATAGATGCTTCCTCCTTATACTCGGTTATATAGTCATCTATGCGGACTTCTGCTATACACGGCTTTGAGAGCAATGCGATGCCTGATGCCTGCCCTATTATTGCGAGCAATACCAGGCCTACTGCGGCCAGGATTAGGACAAACGCGATTATTCCGAGCAACGAGAACCGATAACCTTGCGGTGCTGCTTGCCTCATGGCTCTTATGAAGCCCCCAAGTAATATAAGCTTCTGCATTTTGAAAATTGGCGCTATGGGGCTTGACTTGTGGGCGATACTGCTGTTCATCATCCCGCCGTACGTTGCAAACGCGGCGCCAGTAGTGCTAGGTGGCGGGCCGGCGGTTGATTTTGGTGCAAACGCGTGGGACGGCAAGAGAGTGCTGGGTGACGGCAAGACCTGGCGCGGACTGCTTGCAGGGGTATGCACTGGCGTGCTTGCCGGGGCAGCCCTCTCATACTGGCTTTCTGCCCCGTGGATGCTTGTGATGGGCATCTCCGCAAGTGGGGGGGCAATGCTTGGCGATCTCGCAGGCAGCTTCATAAAGAGGAGGATGGGGATGGAGCGCGGGAAGCCGTCCTTTGTGATGGACCAGCTGCTCTTCATAGTGTTCGCGATGGCGTTTTCTGCACCGGTTCTTATGCAGGAGCTTCCTGCGGTGCTTTACCCAGAAAGCGTGCTTATCATCCTGCTGCTAACTTATGTGATGCACCGCGCCGCCAATATTGCGGCAAACCGGCTGGGCCTCAAGGGTGTCCCTTGGTGATGCTATGAAGATTGTGTGCGTTACTGGGATGCGGGGATGCGGCAAGAGCGTGCTTGGCGAGGTTGCCAGGATGCGTGGGATGCCAGTGTTTGAGATGCGGGACATTGTAACAGATATGATGGCGGCCGAGAACATTATGCTCAGCAACAGGAATATGCGCGAGTTTGCGAAACAGGTGCGCGAGATCCACGGGAAGGACATTATCGCAAAGAAGATGACGGAAAGGATCCGCGCCTCAGGCACGCACCGTGGCCTTGTGCTGGTGGTCGGCGTGCGCGGCATGTATGAGGTGCGCGCATTCAGGGAAGCGTTCGGCGAGCAGAATGTAAAGCTGCTCGCCATACATTCCCCGCCTGAGGCAAGGTTCCAGCGCGTTATGCGCCGGACCGGCAAAATGGACGACCCACAAAGCTATGACGAATTCCTGTGGAGCGATGAGATGGAGCTTGGGTATGGCGTTTCAAAGGCCATCGCGCTTGCTGACGTGATGGTTGTGAACGATGGCAAGCTTGAGGAGTATATCGCCAAGTGCAACAAGGTGCTCACACAGCTTGAGCAGGACGGTGCTGCTGCGCCCGCAGTATGAGGTATGCCACGCAGGTGGCGGTTGCCAGGTGTGCATTATGATACGGCTCAACATAGGTTATGGCAAGGAGATGCGCGCGTGCGAGTGCGCACAGCTTAAGGAGGGGCTTGAGC
>JAOAKR010000017.1 GCA_026419815.1 Microcaldota archaeon
GACCTCCACTGTCCGTTCTCCCATACAACCCTCCGTATGTCCTCAATTGTGGCTATGCGCGCCTCCATATGCTCATCCCGCCAAAGTCCTCAACGATTATCCCAGCTGACCTGAGCGCCTCACGCACCTCGTCGGCCTCCGCGTACCTCTTAGCCCTGCGCAATTCATCCCGTGCGTTAAGCAGGGATTCAACTGCCTCAAACAAGCCTTCGCATTTGATTGAGTGTTTCGCGCAGATTGGCGCAAGGGCCTTGATATACTTCTCGTCACCCTTGAGTGTGACCTCAATCCCCAGAACGCCAAGAAGCCCAACAACCGTATCAACCGCATTAAGCAGCGATTGGCCGCTGCACCCGCTATCTGTGATGCGCTTGTTGATCTCACGCACAATCTCATTTATGCATACAAGCGCGTTCGGTGTGTCAAAATCGCGGTCCATTGCCGTATAAAAACCATCCTTGTATGCCTGCACCTCAATGTCCAGCGCATCATCACTGCCGGATGTGCGCAGGGCGGCGACGCGCGCAGTCTCAAGCGTCGCAACCATCTTATCAAAGTGTTTTTTAGCCTCGTCAAAGAACTCAAAGCTGAAGTCTATGGGGCTCCTGTAATGCCGTGTGAGCAGGTACCACCTGATTACGGGGGGATCATACTTGCGCAGCAGCTCATCAGCAGTTATGAAGTTTCCCAGGCTCTTGCTCATTTTCTCCCCGTTTATTGTAAGGTACCCAGTATGCATCCAGAACCTGACGAATTTTTTCCCGGTTGCCGACTCTGATTGCGCGATCTCGTTCTCGTGATGGGGAAACACCAGGTCCCTCCCTCCGCCGTGAATGTCAATCGTCTCGCCAAGGTATGTTGTGGCGAGGGCCGAGCATTCAATATGCCAGCCAGGCCGCCCCCTCCCCCACGGAGAATCATAAACGGCCTCCTTCTCGTTGCTTGCCTTCCACAGCGTGAAGTCCAGCGGGTTCCTCTTGTGCTCGCCGGGCGCGATGCGCGCGCCAACCTTAAGCGCACTGGTATCCTGCCGCGAAAGCTGGCCGTACGCACTGAATTTTTCAACTGAAAAGTACACGTCGCCCCCAGACTCATATGCGTACCCATTTTCAATAAGCCTCTGTATGAGCCTAATTATTGCAGGGATGTTGTCCGACACTTTTTCAATCCGGCTCGGCCTCTTTATGCCAAGCCGGTCCATCTCACTGAGGGCCACCCTCATATTATCCTCTGCAAGCCTGAGCGGGTGCATGCCGAGCTCTGCGGCCCGGTTAAACACCTTATCCTCAACATCGGTCACATTCTGCAGGTAATTTACTGTATACCCCTTATGCTCAAGATACCTGCGCACCACATCAAAAAAGATGTAGGTCCTGATATGGCCAACGTGCATCCTGTCATATGGTGTGAGGCCGCATACATACATTAGGACCTCATTGCCCGTTGCAGGTGCAAATTCCCGCTCCTCTGCAGCAAACGAGTCAAAAATCCTCATAACCACCGCATTATTAATGCCGTAAAGGTTATTTAAGTAGAGCTCCCCCACCACCTATCTCTTGGGGTCTTGCGGTGCAGGCAAAGTGCTGCTTCCCCGCTTGCCCTGCGACACATCCCTCGCAATCAGGTTGAGGACACCGAATATGCTTGAGAGCGCATAGCCGAGCGAGAGCAGGGCGAGCACTATTGAGCGAACCACTGCATAAACCGCACTGCCATATTTCTTTGCGATTGCGTTCAGCCTCTTAAGGAATGCCTGCTTGGCGGACTTGCCCTCCTCGCGCAGGTCCATTACCTCCTCAAGCGTCATATTGTCACCGAGCTCATTCAGCGCCTCAATTATTGGTGTGAGCGATGCGAGGTTCTCCTCAAGCAGCATCCTCCTTAGCCGCTGCTTGCCTTTGAGGAACTTCCTCTGTGCGATTATCTTTGCAACCCGCGAGCGGACAAGAGGGTCCTTGCTGTCAAGCAGCCTCACAACCCGGTCCTCATACTGCTTTGGGCAGTTGGCAAGGGCATTAAGCGCAAGCATTTTCTTCTCGGGCGGCATTGCCGAATCCTCAATTGATTGTAGCAGCTCCTCGGCCGCAGAGCCATCCTTGAGCGACGCGAATATGCCTACCAGCTGTGCGCGCGTCCAGGTATCGCTCCGGCGGAACGCCTCGCGCATTATCTTGACGCCATCGTCCCCCATAAGCTGCATCGCGAGCAATGCCTCCATCTTGAGCGGCTCATTGCCCTTGGACACGAGCAGCGCCCTGAACACATCCCTGCCAGCAGGGCTTGCAATAAGCTCAGGCCACAATTCGCACCTCTCCTGATAGGGTGAATTTTTAAGCCTTGCTATGACATCGCGCACCTCAACCCTAGAGCGCACGCTTCCACTGCCAAATTTTGGTGCGCTGGGATGGATCGTGCTCTCCCTATGCGCCTTATTTGTAAGCTCCCCCTGCATGGTGCCCCATTCTCCGAATCTGCAACAACACTTTGCAGGCAATATTTAAAAAGGTAAACTCATTTCGCGCGCGTGCGGTGCTTCAGGAGCAGGAAGGACACAGCCATCACCAATACCATAAGTGCCAAGTAGGTGCCCTCCGCTGATGACGCGAATGCGTATGCCATCTCACGCGTCCTGCTGAAATAGGACTCAACCTCGTCCCTCATGCTTTCCTCGTGCCTGTACACAAAGCTGAAGTCCTGCAGGATGGTCTTCCCCCTCCAGAAGAATTCCCTGGAATCTTCTTCTAGGACATCAACATTCTGGGCTAGCGGGTCCACTGAGACCGCCACAACATCCTCAGGCAGGATTATGTATAGGTGGTCAGTCTCCTCAAGGACAATGTCGTTTTTCGCGTTGAACGAGAAATACAGCGCATCCTTCTTTAGGCGGCATTCATAAGTCCGCGCCTTTACCTGTGTCCTGTTGAACACGCCAGTCGCATCATACTCAATCTGGAGCACTGCGTTGTAAGTTGGGTTTATTATGTTGACCCGCGTCTTGGGCTGCGGTATGACGCGGAGGTTTGTGATTGGCGCAACGTTAGGGTTGATGTGATAGCGCACCTCGCTGATGCCTGTGCGCGTGCGCCAGCTCGTTATGTCGTTTGTGATTGCGATGTTCTCATCGTACAGCCTTGCTGACGCCTCATCGTCTATTTGCAGCTCAATCCTCTCAATTACGTGCGCATTGCCGTACTTGTCCGGGTATATTTTGACGATGGCACTGTCGTAAACGAAAGCCGCATTTGCCGGCTGTGCGAGCATAGCTACAGCCAGGCATAGAATTAAAAGGAAACGAGCCATAATAGTATTTCAATTACAAAAGCTTAAAAGTGGTGGTTATGGACCTGTTCTTCCTTGGAGAGGCTGGCCTTGTCGCCTCGTTTGCCGGCGGCAAGGTTGCGGTGGATCCCGTGTCGCGCGGCGTTAGCAGGGAGCGCATAATACAGGAGTGCAAGGGGCTCAAGCTGATACTCATAACGCACGAGCATAAGGAGCACTTTGACAGGGAGCTTATTGAGGCGCTATTTGAGAAGTACCGCCCTTACGTAATCGGCCCCAAGCACGTCCTCCTAAATCTTTCTGTTGACTCAATGTACAAGAGCGATGTGGCTGCGGGCGACACGTTTGAGCTGAGCGGGTTTGAAGTGCGCGTGATGCGCGCGCTGCATCCTCAGTCCAAGTATCCGGTCGGCTACGTGGTCTCCAACGCCGGCAATACAGTTTACTTCGCGGGTGACACGTACGAGATTGATGAGATGTACAAGATATCCGGGGATGTTGCAGTGCTCCCCATACGTGGGATGGAGACGATGGGCGCCGCACAGGCTGCGAGGATGGCTGAGAAGCTTAAGTTCAAGAAGGTAATGCCCGTTTACTTCAATGACCGAAAAGATCTTGTTGAGTTTATGCTGGTTGCCAAGGACAGGGCACTTAAGCCGGAAGTTGGCGCGTGGGTGCGCGCATAATGATAGGAGGGGATGCTATGGCGAATGAGGAGATACATATAGAGAAGAGGATATTGTGCCAGAAGTGCGGCCACGTGCACGATTTTTCAATAAAGACGTCGCTCTCTGTTGCAAACTTCGTGTTTGACACGCATTGCATTTCATGCGGTGCACCAATAACTGTTGACAGGACAACAATATTCAAGAACTCGCTTATGAGCACGGGTGCCACGCTCACCAGCACATCACAGGTGCTTGACATAAGCCCAGCAAACGCACAGGAAGGCTCAAGCGCAACCATAATGTCAGATGTGACATCATTCTTTGACGAGTTGGACAAGAAGATTGAGCCTCACGAGAGCATAAAGAACATATTTGACGAGGAAGGCTTCTAAGCTGTTTTTTTCCATTTACGGATTCTTTGTTTCAAAAGGCTAAGGAAATTGAAAAGTGAAAAAGTAGTTATATTAGCGCAAGCCCCATCGCAACGATGGCGCCCGCGAACACCAGCGATACGGTGTTCAGCACCTTTATGAGTGCGTTCAGCGCAGGGCCGGCAGTGTCCTTGAGCGGGTCGCCGACCGTGTCGCCAACCACTGCCGCCTTGTGCGTATCGCTGCCCTTGCCGCCCAGGTTGCCTCCCTCAATATACTTCTTTGCATTGTCCCAGGCAGCCCCGGCCGTGCACATAAACAGTGCCATCAGGAACCCGCTTGCGATTGCGCCAGCAAGCAGGCCGGCAAGCGCGGCCGCGCCGAACAGGTAGCCAACGATGAGCGGTGTGAACACCGCTATAACGCCGGGCAGTGCAAGCTCGCGGAGCGCGGTCGCAGTGCTTATGTCAACGCATTTTGCGTAATCCGCCTTCGCCTTGCCTTCCATCAGGCCCTTTATCTCCTTGAACTGCCTGCGCACCTCCTGCACAATTTCAAACGCGGCCCTCCCAACTGCAAGCATAAGTAGGCTGGAGAACACGAACGGCAGCAGCGCTCCTATGAACAGGCCGACCACTACAGGTGTTGAGAGCAGGTTCACCGTTGCCAGCTGTGTCTCGGTAGCAAACGCCGCGAACAGTGCAAGTGCACCGAGTGCCGCACCCCCAATCGCAAACCCCTTGGTTGTTGCCTTGGTGGTGTTGCCGACCGCGTCAAGCGCATCAGTAACCTTCCTTACCTTGTCAGGCAGACCGGACATCTCGGCAATGCCCCCTGCGTTGTCCGTGATCGGGCCGAACGAGTCAACTGCAATCACTATCCCGCTCAGTGAGAGCATTGCTGCAGCTGCAAGCGCAACTCCGTACAACCCTGCAAGCTTGAATGAGATTATCATTGCGGCAACTATGAGCAGTGCCGGCAGGAGTGTTGACTCCATCCCGATTGCAAGCCCGGTTATCAGGTTGGTCCCGGCACCTGTGCTTGACGCCTGTGCAAGCTTCTTCACAGGCCCGAATGAGGTCCCCGTGTAGTATTCCGTGATTAGGAACAGCAGGAACGTGACCGCTGCGCCTATTGCAGTTACGTAGAAGTACTCATTCAGACCTGTGTAAAGCAGCGTGAGCACGAGCATCATAGCTGCGGTAATGAACAGGCACACGTAGAACGAGAACATAATGTTGCTGTTCCACAGCCTGATGAACAGCGAGCCGATTATGCCTGCAAGCACACCAAGCGCCGCAATGCCGAGTGGCAGTGTTACCAGTGCGGCCGTTGAGCCGAGCAGCATCGCCGCTATCACCGTGACCACGAATGACTCAAACACGTCTGCGGCCATCCCTGCGCAGTCGCCCACGTTGTCGCCTACATTGTCGGCAATTACGGCCGGGTTCCTCGGGTCATCCTCAGGGATTCCCTTCTCAACCTTGCCGACAAGGTCCGCGCCGACATCAGCAGCCTTTGTGTATATGCCGCCGCCTACCCTTGCGAACAGGGAGATGAGCGATGCACCAAAGCCGTAGCCCACAAGCGGTGCGAGCGCGCCGTCAAACAGTATATAAAGCGCGCCCAGCCCGACAAGCCCAAGGCCGACCAGCGCCATCCCGGTGACTGCGCCGCCACGGAATGCCATTGCAAGGGCGCCCGGGAGCCCCTTGCCGGCCACCTCTGCGACGCGCACGTTGCTCCTCACGGCCGTTTGCATGCCGATGTACCCTGCAAGCGATGAGGAAAGCACGCCTGCCAGGAACGCAATTGCGGTGGGCAGGTTGACAAAATAGTATATGGCCCCAGCAAGCACGAGCACGATTGGGAGCAGTGTTATGTACTGCCTCATAAGGTATGCATTCGCACCTTCCTCAATCGCCTTCGCGATGCTTTGCATCCTCTCATTGCCTTTCGGCGCCCTTACTATGCTGAGCACAAGAGCGCCTGAGTAGAGGATTGCCAATATGCCAACCGCCAGCGCAAAATACACCTCGCTGACTCCAAATATCATTGCATATCACCCTATCAGTATGGCTGGGCAATATAAGCAAATCACATTTAAAAGCCTGACTTGCGTGCCTATGCAAGCAGCATCATGGGCACGAAATACAACATTGCCGCAGTGATGAGCAGTCCCAACCACACTATCCAGTTCCATGCGAGCACCTTGCTCCCGTCAAGCGGGAATATGGGCAGAAGGTTGAACCCTGCGAATATAGTATTGAATAGGTAGCCGAAGAATGCAATCTCCGTAAGTATTGACTTTGTGCCGAACAGTGCAACCGCAAATGGCAGCATCGCAAAGAATAGTCCCGCAAGCACGATATTGGTAAGCGGCCCAGCAACAGATATCTTGCCGTTCTGCTCACGTGTTATGTTGCGCGCATAAATGTACACGGCGCCCGGCGCGGCGAAGACAAACCCGAACAGCACGGCAAACACGAACATTATCAGCAGGCCTGTGGGCCACATAACAAAGCCCGCCCTTGCACCGTACCTTTGCGCCACAAACTTATGCGCCATCTCATGGCATATGAACCCAGTGCCCACGGTGAGCATAAGCACTCCAAGCTGCTTGCCAATCTCTATGGGCGGATAAGACACAATGCTTGCAATGCCGTTTGAGGCTATAAATAGCGCAATTGATATGGCAAGCATGCATATCGCAATCTCCTCAATCTCCCGCTTCTCAATGTCCAGCATCTACCTGACCTCTATCATCTGCTCGCGGTCCTCAAGGACGACCCTTGCACGGGAAAACGTGCCCGCGTATGACTTGATGCGGCACACAAACTCCCTCCCGTCCTCCGTGGCAACTTTCACAGTGCCCCACATATGGCCCGAGGTGAGCGCCACACCGCGTGTGGACGGTATCTTGAGCATAGAGCCCTCATCCTCAATGGTAACCACGTCACCCTTACGGATCCCGCGCACGTGCGGATACCACAACGGGGTCAGCAGGGTTATCCCAAGCGCAAGCGCAAGCAGCTTTGCGAGCGTTACAAAATCCGCCGTAGGCATAAGTGCGAACGCTATGAGAGCAGCTGCAAGCGATACAATGAATGTCACAACGATTGCGCGCAGGCTAAAGTTCAAGCATAATCACCTGTATATCACGCTCTCCATCTTCTTGAATTTCTCAATCCTGCCTATGTCGCCCTTGGACGCCGACGGCTTTATTGATTCAATTGCCTTGAAGAAGTCTTGCAAGCCTACCTTCTCATTGACCCTGCCGCTGCGTATGAGTATCATCCCGGCCTCCCTGCATATGCCCTCAATATCGGCGCCCGTGTACCCTTCAGTTGCTTCTGCAAGCTTCTTGAGGCTTACATCGTGGGCGAGCGGCATGCCCCTTGTGTGCACCTTGAATATTTCCTCCCTTGTCTTCACGTCCGGTATGCCTACCTCAATCACATAGTCAAACCTGCCTGGCCTGACAAGCGCAACGTCAAGTATGTCCGGCCTGTTAGTTGCGGCAATCACAACAACGCGCTTTGTGTTGGCGATGCCGTCCATCTCAGTAAGCAGGGTATTCACAATCCTCTCCGTAACCTTTGAGCCCTCATCATACCCCCTTACAGGCGCTATCGCGTCAATCTCATCTATAAACACCACGCAGGGTGCGGCCTGCCTTGCCTTCTTGAATATCTCGCGCACAACCTTCTCGCTCTCGCCAACCCACTTGCTCAGCACTTCTGGGCCCTTGATTGAGATAAAGTTTGCCTGGCTCTCAGTGGCAACCGCTTTTGCAAGCAGTGTCTTGCCTGTGCCTGGCGGCCCGATGAGCAGGATGCCCTTGCTGGGCCGTATGCCCATCTTCTCAAAATATTCTGGATGGTTTAGCGGAAGCTCAACTGCCTCATTAAGAAGCTGCTTAGCCTTCTCAAGCCCGCCAATGTCCGTCCACCTGACGTTGGGCACCTCGGTAAATACCTCGCGCAGAGCTGACGGCAAGATCTCACGCATCGCATCCATAAAGTCCGCGTGCGTAACCTCAATCTTTTCAAGCTCCTCGGCTGGGATTGGCCCCTCAAGGTCCAAGTCCGGCAGTTTCCTCCTGAGCGCGCGCATCGCCGCCTCCTTGCTTAGGGAATTGATGTCCGCACCAGTGTAGCCGTGCGTGATGTCTGCAATCCTCTTTATGTCCACATCCTTGCTGAGCGGCATATGCCGGGTGTGTATCTCAAGTATTTCCTCACGTGCATTCCTGTCTGGCACACCAATCTCAATCTCCCTGTCAAACCTGCCCGGTCTCCTTAATGCCTGGTCTATGGAATTCGGCCTATTGGTCGCGCCAATCACAATAACCTGGCCCCGCGCGTTCAGCCCGTCCATAAGCGTGAGCAGCTGGCTAACCATCCTCCTTTCAACCTCACCTGTGGCTTCCTCCCGCTTGGGCGCAATCGCATCCAGCTCATCCATAAATATTATGCTTGGCGAGTTTTCCTCGGCTTCCTTGAACAGCTTTCTCAGCCGTTCCTCACTCTCGCCGACATACTTGCTCACAAGCTCTGGGCCACCGATGTAATAGAAGTTTGCTTCGCTTTCTGAGGCAACCGCCTTGGCGAGCAGTGTCTTGCCCGTGCCCGGTGGCCCGTATATAAGCACGCCTTTCGGCGGGTCAATGCCAAGCCGTTGGAACAGCTCAGGGTGCCTGAGCGGGAGCTCAACCATCTCCCTCACTTTCTGTATCTCCTCCTTGAGGCCGCCGATGTCCTCATAGGATATTGACGGTATCCTACCCTGCTCCTTTGCAGGCTCGTTCTTGAGCGCCAGTTCTGAATCGTTGCCTACGAGCACTACACCTGTAGGGAACGTCTGTGTCACAACAAGGGGGAACGGCGTCCCGAATATAGCAACGTAAATCACATCGCCCCTGGTAAGCGCCCTGCCAACCAGCCTTCTCTTGAGGACCTGGTCAAACCCCTGTGAGAACTGCATCGGCTGCTTGGGCGCCAGCACAATCTTTTTCGCCTCCTTGACATCGGCTTTCTTTATCACTATCTTGTCGCCGATTGCAACCCCTGCGTTCTGCCTCAGGTAGCCATCCATACGCACGATGCCGTACCCCTCATCACGGGGGTGCGCCTGCCATACGATTGCGGCGGTGGTCTTCTTGCCTTTCAGCTCAACCACATCACCGGTTGTGACGTCAAGTTCCTTGCGCGCGGCACTGTCACTCCTCACAATGCCCCTGCCTACATCGTGCTGTAGGGCCTCTGCAACTTTTTGCTCTATTTCCTTGACCATAATTAACACCTTGTTGCGCGCCGCCCGCGCGCGTGAATAGCAGCATATCCCTTTAAGCGCCTTAGGTTTAAAACTGTAATAGCATATCGGCAATAAATACCTTTTGACCGCCAGCTTTTGCTTATAATCCAACTCCCCTTTAATGTGTGCGGTGTGTGGATATGACCAGGCAGAAGCCGGAGGATGTTGAGGCTTACAGGGAGCTCCGCGCGCAGTTGCGCGAGGATGAAAGGCTGCTTTTTGACGCAGTCGCACTCGGGGTGTTCACCGAGGCATACCGCTCGCTGCGCAGGGAGATACACCAGCAGACTGGCGCAGTCACTGAGGCGGACGCCGAGCAGTTTGCCACACGCGTGATGGCAATAGAGTCACAGCTGATAGATTACCAGCGCCTGCTAATGGACATTAACCAGTCATTGCAGCAGCCAATCCAGCGTGCAATTGACATTGACAACGCGGATGTGCTTGACAATGCATTCTCAAACTTCCTGCGCGCAAACCCATCGTTCACATACAGGCAGCTTATGGATTACTTTGAGGAAAGGTATTCAGAGAAACGGCTCATAAAGTATATCGGCCACATACCCATATACAAGAAGACGCTCGTGTTTGAGAGGCGTGAGATAGACGCGCGCCTTGAGTCGCTGATTGCGGGGGGTGTGGTGCTCAATATTGGTGCGCAGGACCCAAAGCAGCGGAAGAAGGAAGGCCTGCCAAAGCTTGACAAGTGCTCGTTCATCTCAATGCCGCTCATATATGCGGTGTTTGCAGGCTCGTGGAACCCCCTTGCGGTTTACCCGGAAGCCGAGCAGATGCACATCCAGGTTTCAAAGGTGATGCGCGACCTTATGAGCATGGACTTGGAGACCAGCCACGCAGCCAAGATGCTCAAGCTGCTGTTCAAGGAGCAGGGCCCTGCTGGCTTGCTGCAGAACCTTGCAGGCATAGTTGTAATGTATAGTGAGCAGATGGGCGAGCACCGGCCAGATTTCATAGTTGACGGGCCGGAGGGCCCAACAATCGCAGTGCCTGGCGCGGCGCACGATTATGTGGAAACTGTCCGCGTATGAATGCACACATATGGTAGCTGGGTATAGCGAGTGCAGCACAGGTCGCCCCTTTTTTTGCGCAATTACTTTTTTGCCAGCATCTTATAGATGTACTCGGATATGCGCACGTGCCCGCGCCTCCCAACGTGCAGCCTGTCAACACCCAAATCCTCCTTTTGGAACGCGTGTGCGTGCACGTCCACGAAATAAGCCTTATGCCTCTTTGAAACCCGGCGTATGATTCGGTCAAACTGGTCAAACTTCTTCCAAGTCGCGGGGCTTGAGACCTTCATACCTATCGTCCCGTAAATTGCGTGGAACAGCGGAGCGCTCCGGCTCCTGATACCCCCAAAGTGCCTGAGGTCTGGCAGCCCGAGGACCACAACCCGTTTTGAGCATTGCTTTGCACTGCTGATTATCTTGCCAAGATTTTCCTCAAACTCGTTCGGTGAGCGGTTCCTGAACACGTCGTTCGCCCCAATCATTATGGTGGCAAGGCTCGCCTTTTTGCCCCTGTGCTTGGCAATCTCCTGCATACGCTGCGCCTGTGAAAGCGCACTGCGGGAGGTCGCAAGCGGGTAGGCGAGGTTTGAGAGTCGGTATCCCATCCTCTTCGCGAGATAGGCAGCATAATTGTCCTGTGAGATGGGTGTGATGAACGTTGAGTTTGTCCCCGCAGTTGTTGAGTCCCCGATCGCAACCATATACTCCCCAACAGTGCCTTTGGGCACACTTTTGCCGCCCTTCCTGCTTTTCCAAAACATATTTTCACCCTCATATGCGCCGCGCGCCCTTTTTGCCCACAACAAACATATCCTCGTGCCTGAGCCCGTAAGATGCGGTGTATTCTGCCGGCTCAATCGCAATCACCGAATTCTCCTTGAGCTCGCCCTTTGCCTTTTCACCGGCCCACGGGAGTTCGTGCACCTCAAGCCCGATGCCGTGGCAGATGCCGTGGGGCATCTTGCCGATGCCGTTCCTCGGCAATATCTTATTTTCAACTTCGTGCACGAACTCACCTATCCCCCTGCCGGCATATGCGGCATCCGCAACTTCAAGCATTGCGTGCTGGAGCGCAGCATACCTGGCCTCAAGCTTTCCAAGTGCGCCCACACACCGCGTTATATCTGAGCAGTAGCCATTATTTTTGGCCCCGAAATCAACAAGCGCATACCCGTGAATCACAGCTTTTCCTGGGATGTGGTGCGGGAACCGCGCGTTGCGGTGTGATGCAACTATCGTGCCGAATGAAATGTCAAGCCCCTTCTTGAGCGCCCGCACCCTGAGCGAGAGCGCAACATCATTTTCATGCCTGCCGTGCACACGCTCAGTTTCAACAAGCGAGACGGCTGCATCCCTGGCGGCACGCATAAGCGCAATCTCGTGAGTATCCTTAACTTCCCTGAGCGAAAGCAGTTGTTTGCCTGCAGCGCGTGCGCCGCGCGTGCGCAGCCTCCTGTATACTGGGTAAGGTATGTACGCCGCATCAATCAGGCATTTCCGGAGCCCGACCGCCTCGCGCACTTCCTTGAGCCCACCAAACACGCGCACGTCTGCCCATCTGCCGCACAGGTGCCTGCACTGTGCCTCATTCATCCTTGATGTAAACAGTGTTGCATCCCCACTGCGCGACACATATAATAT
>JAOAKR010000018.1 GCA_026419815.1 Microcaldota archaeon
CTTAACTTCTGGGTTCCCGGCCCATCTTCTTTTCCAAAGCATCCGAAGACGGGCTTTCGGTAAGAGTCCAGGTGTGGCCCTCCCCCTATGGCCGTTGGCAGCTATTTTAGGATGGGCAACCTATAAAAATCTTCCTCCGCCACGCTGCAATGCACGCTTGGGCGCGTGTGCGGTGCATAGCCTATCCCTTGCCATCCCGTGCGAGCGTGTGCAGCACCCTGTAAATATGTTTCCAGTGGCTGCCTTTCCAGTATGCCTTGCTGCATTTTGTGCACACCCAGAACTCCCTGTGCCTTGCAAGTATGCTGGCGGGGGCAAGCCCGGAAATCTTTTTCCGGCCAGCCTTTCGCAGCGGTGTGTTGCACAGCGGGCATCTCATCTTATTGGTGGCATGGGTAGCGAGTTGCTTTAACTGCAGCGGTATTTTAGTGGTTGTGATGAGGATGCAGGGCACTCCTATTTTTTTGCAGCGTGCGGCAAGCTCCTTGTCGCGGGTTACAATTGCCCGCCTGGACTGTACGGCCAGCAGCATAAGCGCATCGTCGCCGCCCCCCTCAAACACCAGCGAGTCAACGCCGGCGATGCGCGCCCAGCGTGCAGTATTGCGGAGCATCTCGTCAAATATGAGCCTCACGGCAATAATGCGCATTAGAGCATTTTACCTGTTGCGGGCCTGGCTGAAACTTATAAAAAGGTTATGTGCCTCAACATTAACCAATTCCTTTGAAGTGGTGAATTTTCTTGGGAGAAGAAAGCAGCCTTGATGCGAAAACCAGCGTTGAAGCGGGTGGGCCTGCAGCGCCTGCCACGGAGCAGCAGGGCGAGCGGAAGAACGCGTTTATGGAGCTCACGGAGTCAATGAAGCAGAAGCGCCAGCTCCTGCTCTCAAAGATAGAGCGCATTAAGGGCCTGCGCGACCAGCTTGCAGGCGCCAACAAGTCAAGCGTGCGCGCGCTCAAGAAGAAGAAGGAATACCTTGAGTTCAAGGTGTCAACCGAGGCGATAACGCTGGACAAGGAGCGCCAGCTTATGAAATCCATCAAGGGCCTTGAGGAGGAGATAAAGAGCGCCGAGGGCAAGGAGGGCGCGCGCAAGGAAATCCTCGCCGAGATAAAGGAGCTTGACAGCGACATTGAGAAGCTCAAGAACGAGCTTGACGAGATGAAGCTTGAGCTGATAAAGCTTCGTGAGGAGCGCAAGAAGAGGCGTGCAGAGGTGCGCAAGCGGCGCGAGGAGCGCGAGCAGAGGCCTCACGCGCCCCAGTTCAAGAAGGAGGAGTTTGTCGTCAATCTTGAGGACATCGTCGTCATCAAGAAAAAGGATGAGAGCCAGTAACCGGCTCCTATTTTATTACTTTATGCCATATCCCTATTATGCATAAGGCGTTCCTGCTTGATGTTGACATTGCGGAGGGCCCGCCCACGGAGGAGGGCATCCGCCCCGCAGCAATCCAGCTTGTCTTGCGCTCTGGGGGGCAGGTGCTTTTCAGGAAAGTCAGGTTCAGCCCCTATTTTTATTTCGTTGGCAAGGTGCCCAAAGAGCTCGTGAGCGTGCCGCAGGTCGCGTCAATTGAGGAAAAAACAATGCTGCTGGGCCGCGAGCAGGTGAAGGCCCACAAGGTAGTATGCCACAGCCCGGCTGACATACCAAAGCTGCGTGAGCTGTTCAAGAGGTTCGGCACCTGCTATGAGGCGGACATCCCTTACGTGCGAAGGTATATGATAGACAGCGGTGTGCGCGTTTTCTCTGAAATTGCGTATGAGGAGGAGAAGGACGACTACATAACGGTGAAATCGTGCGTTGAGGCGCACGGGCACTTGAACGCGCTGTCATTTGACATAGAGACGTACAATCCGCACGGCACGCCGTCTCCCCGCGAGGACCCGGCAATAGTCATAAGCTACGCAACCGGCCCCCGGTCGGCATATGCGATCACTTACGGGGACGTGAAGGACCGGCGCGTGGAGAAAGTGCGCAGCGAGGGGGAAATGATAGCAAAATTCTGCGAGGTTGTGCGGGCGAACAACGTTGACATCCTATATGGCTACAACTCATCCGATTTTGACCTTCCGTACCTGCGCGAGCGCGCACAGGCCACCCGCACGAGGCTTGAGCTCGGGAGGGACAATTCCGCGTTCACGCTCAGGAGCCGCGGGATGTTCTCAACAGCAAGCATTAACGGGAGGATACACGCGGACGTGTTCCATATGGTTAGGTTCCTTGCAGGCATCGGTGCGCTCAAGACCAACACGTACACACTTGGCGAAGTTTACCGGGAGATGCTCGGCGGTGAAAAGGCAAGCGTGCCCAAGCTTGACATCTGGAAGATGTGGAATGATGCTGCAATGCGCGAGCAGCTTGTTGACTATGCTATTGATGATGCCCGGGCGACATACCTGCTCGGTGAGCGCATGTTCCCGATATTTGTTGAGATTGCGCGCGTTGCCGGGATAACGCTTGACGATGCGGTGTCATCCACCACCGGCCAGCTTGTTGAGCACGTGCTTTTGGGGGAGGCGCACAAGCGCGGCGTGCTCGCCCCCAACAAGCCCAAGGAAAGCGAGGTTGCGGCCCGTGATGACGAGCCGATTGAGGGTGCATACGTCAAGCTTCCTGAGCCTGGCATATACGACAGGATAATGGTGTTTGACTTCCGGAGCCTTTATCCAAGCATAATCGTCTCGCACAACATATCCCCTGAGACTATGGGCTGCGATTGCTGCAAGGGCAAGGATGCCCACGTGTCGCCAGACGGCACAAGGTTCTGCTCAAAGAGGAAGGGGATAATACCTGAGGTGCTCGCATCACTGCTCCAGCACCGCGCCACGCTCAAGAGGCAGATGAAGGGGCTTGACAAGGACTCGCCTGAGTATGTGTATGCCAATGCAAGGCAGTATGCATTCAAGATAATCGCGAACTCATTCTACGGGATGCTGAGGTATGTTCGCGCGCGGTGGTACTGCCGTGAGTGCGCATCTGCAACCACTGCTTGGGAGCGGCACTACATACAGGACGTGATTGCAAGGGCCGAGGCCGAGGGGTTCAAGGTCCTTTATTCGGACACCGACTCAATATTCCTGCTTTTAGGGAACAAGGATGAGAAGGACGCGCTTGCATTTATGGACAAGGTCAACAAGTCCCTGCCAAAGGATATGGAGCTTGAGTTGGAGGACTATTACACGCGTGGCATATTCGTCTCAAAAAAGTCAGCCGGTGGTGCGGGCGCAAAAAAGAAATACGCCCTGCTTTCGCGGGACGGGGGCATCAAGATACGCGGGTTTGAGCTGGTGAGGAGGGACTGGTCAGGTGTGGCGAAGGACACGCAGCGCAGGGTGCTTGAGACTGTGCTCAGGGACGGCTCAATTGACAAGGCGCTGAAGATAGTCAACGAGACGGTTGAGCTCCTGCGCTCAGGCAAGGCACCGCTCCGGGACCTTGTGATGTACTCTGCACTGCGCAAGGAAGTCGGTGACTACAAGGCAACCGGCCCAGAGGTCTCTGCTGCGATAAAGGCGAAACGGCACGGCATAGATGTGCGCGAGGGCCAGCTCATAGGCTATGTGATCACTTCAAAGGGCAAGTCAATATCCGAGAAGGCGCAGCTCGCCGAGCTTGTTGAGGAAGGCGATTATGACGCGGACTACTACATAAGCAAGCAGGTGCTTCCTGCCGTTGAGAAAATACTCGGAGAGCTTGGCTACTCAGGCGATCTGTTGAGGCAGGGCAAAAAGCAGCACGGGATATCGGATTGGCTGTGAGCACGGGGATTGTTGAGCGGGGTGTGTATGAAGGGGCTTCTGCTGGGGTTTAGGGCACGCGCGAATCCCAAAAAGGCAGCTGATGCGGTGGCGGGCGTTGAGGAAGCTTTATATACAAAGCCCCTCCCGCCCATTTTGCTGGTAAGTATTTTAAAGTTAACTTAATTTAACTTACCAGCGCCGGTGGTTTAGCTTGAGCAAGAGTGAGCAAAAGAAGAAATTTTCCGTGTTTGACCACGTCCTTGTGCCAAAGCACGAGATTGTGCCTGATCCTGAGGTTGGGAAGATCCTTGAGGAGCTTAAGGTCTCGCGTGACAAGCTCCCGAAGATGCTCCCAAACGACCCTGCCGCCAAGGAGATTGGCGCGAAGAAGGGAGATGTGGTTAGGATATACCGGAAGGGCCCCGGTGGTGAGGCGGTTTACTACCGGCTCGTGGCCTAATCGCAATTGCCTGGTGATCATATGAGGAAGGAACTCCTGTCTTACTACATACGGCAAAATCCGCCCGTCCAGCAGCACCTTGAGTCGTTTAACCGGTTTGTTGACAAGGGGCTCAGCGAAGTCATCCGCTCAATCGGCTCAATTGAGCCGGGCATTGAGGGGTACTCTTTCAAGCTCGGCAAGATACGCATTGAGCAGCCGATGGTCCAGGAAGCCGACGGCTCGCGCAGGATAATAATGCCTATGGAGGCGAGGATGCGAAACCTCACGTACGCGTCTCCGATGTTCCTTGAGATAATCCCGACAATAAGCGGTATTGAGAGGGACCCCGAGGAGGTTTTCATAGGCGAGCTCCCGATAATGGTAAAGTCCAAGCCGTGCCACCTGCACGGCCTTGGCAGGAACGAGCTCATAGATTATGGTGAGGACCCATTGGACCCGGGCGGCTATTTCATCGTCAACGGCACTGAGAAGGTGCTCGTGAGCCTGGAGGACCTTGTCCCCAATAGGATAATCGTGAGCAGCGACAGCGCAAAGGGCATAGTCAACGCAAAGGTGTTTTCAACAAGGTTTGGGTTCAGGGCGCGGTGCAGTGTTGACCGCACGAAGGACGGCAAGCTGCAGCTCACATTCCCGGCGGCCCCGCCGTCAATGCCGGTGGTCCCGTTCCTCAGGATACTCGGCCTAAAGACCGACAAGCAGATTGTTGAGGCGTTCACTGACAACCCGTACATACGCTCGGACATACTTTACAACCTTGAGCTTGACACCACAAAGACTTATGACGAGGCGCTCGACTTCATAGGCAAGAAGGCGGCACCCGGCCAGGCGAAGGACTTCAGGCTCAAGCGTGCCGAGATACTGATTGACACGTACCTGCTGCCGCACCTGGGGACGGAGGCGGACTCAAGGATGGCGAAGGCGCGCTACCTGATAAGCATGCTTGAGCGCACCATACTCGTTGCCAACAAGAAGATTGCAAACGATGACAGGGACCATTATATGAACAAGCGCGTCAAGCTCCCGGGTGAGCTTATGCAGGAGCTGTTCAGGTATGCGTTCCAGTTCCTGATAAAAGACGTGACATACCAGGTTGAGAGGAGCGTTGCGAGGGGCAGGAGGATAACCGCGCGCACGGCAATCAGGCCGGATGCGCTCAGCGACAGGATAAAGTATGCCCTTGCAACCGGCAACTGGATCGCCGGCCAGACCGGCGTGTCGCAGATGCTTGACCGCACCAATTTCTTTGCGACCAGCTCGCACCTGCGCAGGCTGATCTCGCCGCTCAGCAGGAGGCATCCGCACTTCAAGGCGCGTGACCTGCACGGCACGCAGTGGGGCAAGATGTGCATTGCGGAGACGCCGGAAGGCCCGTCCTGCTCACTGGTCAAGAACTTTGCGCTTATGAGCGAGGTATCGCTCCCGCCAGCCGCAAGCGATGAGGGCGCGGTTATACGGTTCCTCCGGCAGAGGGAGGTAAAGGAGTAAGGTGAACGCTTATGGCCAAGAAGGAGAAGAAGGAGAAAGGCGCGCCGGCACGCGCTGTGGTATACCTGAACGGGATGTACCTGGGCTTCCACGAAAACGCGGCCCAGCTCGTCAGGGAAATTGTTGAGAAGAGGCAGGCCGGCGAGCTCACACGCACGCTCAACGTTTCATATAATGAGAAGACCGGCGAGATCCACCTCAACACGAGCGGCGGGCGCATACGCCGGCCGTATATAGTGGTCAGGAACGGCAAGCCCTTGCTCACAAAGGAGCACATTGAGAAGCTCAGGAAAGGCGAGATGTCGTGGGACGACCTTGTGGCGCAGGGCGTAATAGATTACCTGGACGCCGAGGAGGAGGGCTCAATAGCGCTCATCGCGATGAACGAGGAGGATATCACTGAAGAGCACACGCACCTTGAGATTGACCCGCTCTCAATAACCGGCGTCATTGTATCAACGTTCCCCTATCCAGACCACAACTCATCGCCAAGGCTTACTATGGCTTCCGCAATGATGAAGCAGTCGCTCGGCCTTTACTCTGTGAACTTCAACCACAGGCTTGACTCACGGGCGCACCTGATGTTTTACCCGCAGGCGCCGCTTGTCAACACCACGTCATACACCGCACTCAACTATGACAAGAGGCCTGCCGGCCAGAACTTTGTGGTTGCCGTGCTCAGCTATTACGGCTATAATATGAGCGACGCGGTGGTCCTGAATAAGAACGCGATTGACCGCGCGCTTGGGCGCTCAGTGTTCTTCAAGTCATATGAGACTGAGGAGAGGAGGTATCCTGGTGGCCAGAAGGACAAGCTTATGACGCCGTCACCCAATATAGTTGGGTACCGTGAGGAGGAGCTTTACAGGAACCTTGACGAGGACGGCATAATCCTGCCCGAGGTTGAGATAAAGCCGCGCGATGTGCTTATAGGCAAGGTGTCCCCCCCGAGGTTTATGGAGGAGGTCGCCACGTTCGGCATAACTGAGGAGAAGCGCAGGGAGAACTCAATCACGGCGAAGGGCGGTGATTACGGGATTGTTGACAGCGTGATGGTCACTGAAAGCCTGGCGGGCAACAAGCTCGTCAAGGTCAAGCTGCGCTCGCTCAAGATACCTGAGGTGGGCGACAAGTTTGCGTCGCGGCACGGGCAAAAGGGCGTGATCGGCTACCTTGCGCCGCAGGAGGACCTGCCCTTTACGAAGGACGGCATAGTGCCCGACCTGCTCATCAACCCGCACGCAATCCCGAGCCGTATGACTGCCGGCCACATCATAGAGATGCTTGGCGGCAAGGTGGCGTGCATGTCTGGTCGCACGGTTAACGGCACGATGTTTTCCGGTGAGAAGGAGCAGGACCTGCGTGCCGAGCTCAAGAGGTACGGCTTCCAGGAGAACGGCGAGGAAATCCTATATGATGGCATTACTGGCCAGAAGCTCAAGGCGACAATATTCATAGGTGTGATATACTACCAGAAGCTTCACCATCTCGTCTCAAACAAGATGCACGTGAGGTCAAGGGGCCCGGTGCAGCTGCTCACGCACCAGCCGACTGAAGGCAAGGCGCGCGAGGGTGGCCTGAGGTTTGGCGAGATGGAAAGGGACTGCCTTATCGGGTACGGCGCAACACAGCTCATCAAGGAGAGGCTGCTTGAGGAGAGCGACAAGACGATAGCGATAGTGTGCGCCAACTGTGGCTCGCTTGGCGTTTATGACTTTGCCAAGCGCAGGGAAACGTGCCCTGTGTGCAAGGGCACGCGGATGGAACGCGTGGAGATAAGCTATGCGTTCAAGCTGCTGCTGGACGAGATTAAGTCCCTTGGGATATTCCCGCGCCTGAAGGTGGGGGACAAGAAGTAAGGGGTGTGTGACGATGGATTTCACCGAGAAGAAGATTGAGAAAATCAAGTTCACGCTGTTCTCGCCTGAGCTGATACGCAAGATGTCCGTGATAAAGGTGACTGTCCCGGACACCTATAATGAGGACGGCTATCCAATTGACGGCGGGCTGATGGACCAGCATATGGGCGTAATTGACCCCGGCCTGCGCTGCAAGACTTGTGGTGGGACTGTGCACTCGTGCCCCGGCCATTTCGGGCACATTGACCTTGTGAGGCCGGTGCTGCACTCAGAGTTTGCGCGCATTGTTGCGGCAATGCTCAAGATGACGTGCTCCTCGTGCAGCCGCGCGCTCATAAAGAAGGGGAAGATTGACCAGGATATGATTGGCAGTGAGGAGCTGCTCAGCGAGATGCGCCGCGCAAAGAAGTGCCCGCACTGCGGCGCCAAGCAGGAGGAAATCAAGTTTGAGAAGCCCACCACCATAATGGAGGGCAAGCGCGCACTTTTGGCGATAGAGATACGCGAGCGCCTCTCAAAAATCCCTAATGAGGACCTTGAAGTGCTCGGCCTTGACCCAGAGAGCGCGCGGCCGGAGTGGATGGTGCTCACCGCACTGCCGATACCGCCTGTTCAGATGAGGCCGTCAATCATACTTGAGACCGGCGAGCGCAGCGAGGATGACATTACGCACAAGCTCGTTGACATAATCAGGATCAACCAGAGGCTTGAGGCCAACCTCAACGCAGGCGCCCCACAGCTCATAATTGAGGACTTGTGGGAGCTCCTTCAATACCACATAACCACATATTTCAACAATGAGAGTGCCAACATCCCGCCCGCGAGGCATAGGTCGGGCAGGCCATTAAAGACGCTTTCGCAGCGGCTTAAGGGCAAGGAGGGCAGGTTCAGGTACAACCTGTCAGGCAAGCGCGTAAACTTCTCTTCAAGGACGGTGGTCTCCCCCGACCCGAACATAAGCATAAACGAGGTGGGCGTCCCCCAGTACATAGCTGACGAGCTCACGGTGCCAATCAGCGTGACAAGCTGGAACATAGAGCAGTGCAAGGAGCTGATGAGGCGCACCGAATACCCGCGGGTGGTTTACGTAACCGGCAAGGACGGGCGCAGGCGCAGGCTTATGGACAAGAATATGCAGGAGCTTATTGACTCGCTTGACGTCGGATGGGTGATTGAGAGGCAGCTTATGGACGGCGACCCAGTCATATTCAACAGGCAGCCGTCCCTGCACAGGATATCAATGATGTGCCACCGCGTCAAGGTCCTGCCTGGGAGGACGTTCAGGCTTCACGTTGCGGTATGCCCTCCTTACAATGCAGACTTTGACGGCGATGAGATGAACCTCCACGTGCCGCAGACGTATGAGGCGCGCGCCGAGGCCGAGAAGCTTATGCTTGTTGAGGACCAGATAGTGTCCCCCAGGCACGGCAGCGCGATAACTGTACCCAACGAGGACCACCTGTCAGGCGCATTCCTGCTTACGCGCAAGGGCATCAAGCTTACCAAGGATGAGGCGACCAAGTTTTTGGGTGCCGCAGGCATATACGAGCTCCCGGAGCCGGGCAAGGACGGCCTTTACTCCGGCAAGGCGGTCTTCTCAATGCTGCTCCCCAAGGGGCTGGACATTGAGTACAAGACCAAGCTTTGCCGTGAGGTTGGCGAGTGCAGTAAGGGGTCTTGCCCGTACGACGGCTATGTCATAATAAAGGACGGCAAGCTGCTGCATGGCGTGATGGAGAAGAAGGGCTTTGCAGGCCTTCTCCTTGAGAAGATATTCAGGGACCACGGTGGTGCAGCTGCACGCGAGTTCATAGACCGCGCCACTAAGATGTCGGTGTATGCTGTGACGCATTTCGGGTTTTCAGTGGGCGTTGACAACTACCACCTTGACAAGAAAATGCGCGAGAAGATTGAGGAAGTCCGCGCAAAAGGCATAAAGGAGGTTGAGGGCCTGATAGTCAAGTACAAGAACAAGACTCTTGAGCGGTTGCCGGGCAAGACGCTTCAGGAGACGCTAGAGGACCACATAATGGCAGTGCTGGGCAAGACCAGGGACTCAACCGGCGCGCTGCTCAAGGATTATTTCGGGCAGGAGAACACGTCAATCCTCATGGCCAACATCGGCTCGCGCGGCTCAATGCTAAATGTGATACAGATGGCGGCATTCCTTGGCCAGCAGGCAGTCCGCGGCGCGCGCATCAAGCGCGGCTACCGTGGCCGGGTGCTCCCGTATTTCAAGACGAACGACCTTGGCGCATACGCAAAGGGCTTTGTTGGTAGCTCGTTTATGGATGGGCTTACGCCTACGGAATACTTTTTCCACGCTGCCGGCGGCAGGGAATCAATAGTCAACACGGCAATAAGGACAGCGCGCTCAGGCTATATGCAGAGGCGGCTTATTAACGCGCTGCAGGACCTTTATGCTGATGACGACGCGCGCGTGCGCGATGCGGACGGCAACCTGATACAGGTTGTATACGGTGGGGATGCAAAGGACCCGATGAGGGCGAAGAGGTTGTGAGTATGCCAAAGATCAAGCAGGATTCTTCAATTGATGCGGGTGAGGCGGTGGGCATAATTGCCGCCCAATCGCTTGGCGAGCCAGGCACGCAGATGACGATGAGGACGTTCCACTATGCAGGCGTCGCTGAGCAGGTGCCCCTCGGCCTGCCCAGGCTTATTGAGCTTGTGGACGCCCGCAGGGAGCCGGCCAAGGCGCTAATGGACATTTACCTTGAGCACGAGCACAGGAAGGACGCCAAGATGGCGCAGAAGATTGCAAGCGAGATTGAGTATGTAACCATCGGAGACCTGTGCAGCGTGGTTGAGAATTTCCAGAAGAAGGAGCTCCGCATAACCGTTGACACTGAATATGCGTCATCAAAGGGCATAAAGACGGCTGACGTGGTCAAGAAGATGCGTGAGGCGCTCGGCAAGGAAGGCAAGATAATGACAAAGAAGAACCTGATAATGCTGAGGCTCAACTCAAACTGCCAGAAGATGCGCAAGACGTCAATGAAGATACGGGCGGTCCAGATGAAGGGGATACGTGGCCTTGCGCGCGCAACCATAATCAAGGACGAGAAGACCGGCGAATACTTCATACGCGTGGGCGGGTCAAACATAAGCGAGCTCAAGAAGGTTGACGGCATTGACTTCTCAAGGATTTACACGAACAACATACGTGACATAGAGAAGCATTTCGGCATTGAGGCCGCCCGCAATGCGCTTGTGAAGGAGATAAAGCAGGTGATGGACCTGCAGGGCCTGCCCGTTGATATTAGGCACATAATGCTGATAGCGGATGCGATGTGCGCGCGCGGCACGGTTGAGCCGGTAGGCAGGCACGGGCTGAGCGGCGGCAAGTTCAGCGTGCTTGCGCGTGCGGCATTTGAGGAAACGATAAAGCACCTCGTGAATGCCTCCATACGCGGCGAGGAGGACCCGCTCAACGGTGTCACGGAGAACATAATAATAGGCCAGACTGTGAAGCTCGGCACGGGCAAGGTGCGGCTGGCTATGAAGGAATAGGGGTGTAGTATATGGATATTCAGAAGGCAATAAGGATGGCAATTGAGACCGGCGAAGTGCTGCTTGGCAGCAACCAGGCGCTCCGCTCGCTCAATGCAGGCAAGAGCAAGATGCTGGTGCTCGCCTCAAACGTCCCTGCAAGCGAGGCGCTTGGCATGCGCAAGAGGGCGAAAATGGCAGGCGTGCCGGTGCTTGAGTATGCTGGCACGTCAAAGGAGCTCGGGTCAGTGTGCGGCAAGCCCTACCCGATATCCGCGATGTCAATAATAAGGCCCGGCGACTCAGACATACTTTCGGCGGCACAGCAGTGAGGTGTACGGTTGAAGATATCCAATGATGAGATTGTGTGCATGCGCCTTTTTTACGAGGCAACTGGCGTTGAGGCTGGCGACTGCATAATCTCTGAAGATGGCATCGCGTTCCTTGTCCCTGCCGGCCAGATGGGCAAGGCAATAGGCAAGGGCGGCGCGAACATACAGAGGCTGCGTGCGCGCACGAACCGCAGCATATTCCTGTTTGAGGATTCCTCGGATGAGGAGGCGTTTTTGCGGAAATCGCTTAACGTATCCTCCCCAATCCTTCAGGAGTCTGAGAAAAGCAATAAAAAGGTTGTCTATGTTAAATTAAGCGCGCCTGATATGCATTCTATGAAGAGGGGCGCAGCAGTTTCATTCGCCAAGGGGCTCTTTGAGCGCATTTTTGGCAAGGAACTAAGGATACAGTCAAGGTGATTGTTTGGCAAGGGGAGAAAAGGCAGCAAGGGTCATAAGCAAGGGTCGTAAAAAGCGCAAGCTGAAAAAGAAATCGCTTAGTGTCAAGCACATAAAGCACAAGTATGATGCGCTTGAGGGCGCGCCGATGGGCACGGGCATAGTGCTTGAGAAGCGTGTGATTGAGCAGAAGCAGCCGCACTCGGGCCTTATCAAGTGCGTGAGGGTGCAGCTCAGGAAGAACGGCCGCGTTGTGACGGCGCACGTGCCCAGGGACAAGGC
>JAOAKR010000019.1 GCA_026419815.1 Microcaldota archaeon
AGGCCCAGCAGCATTCATAGGTATTGCATAATGAGAGTGAACACTGCGGAGGGTATGTTGATTGCTATTGTGGTGAGCAGGGCAACGTCCCGCTTTCTCCCGAAAATCCTGCTTAGCAGCGCCGTCTCTACCATAAGGATTGATGCCTCTGCAAAAAGCCAGGGCGCACCCCCAAAATAGTATAGGAGTGTGCCTACCGGCCAGCTGATTATGTTTATCACGAATGCCACCAGAATCGCCCTGGCCGGGCTCTTGAGCATCATTATGAGCACGAACGCCTCAATCAGTATAGTGACGGCGAGCAGCATAAGCGCCTCGGCAAGGATGAATTCAGGCACTACGCACCATCCCCCTCATTCTTGCATTTTGGCAACGCCAGCCACCGGTTATCTTCACAAGCCGCGCCTTGCACCGTAGCGCCCGCGCCCGGCCTTTTTCGCAATGAAGAAAACCGCCACGCCGGCTGCTGCAAGCAAGATGAACGCGATGGGGAGCAGGTCAAGCTCGCGCGATTTTACTGTTATCCCTTTCCCCTCACGCATCAGCTTAACCACGTCATAAGTCACCGTATCGCCCGCAACAATATTCCCGCCCTCAGCCTCAACTATCTCCCCAGGCATTTTGATTGTGTAATAGACGCGCATTCCC
The DNA here is from genome assembly GCA_026419815.1 of Microcaldota archaeon. Lineage (GTDB taxonomy): Archaea > Micrarchaeota > Micrarchaeia > CAILAH01 > CAILAH01 > DYJQ01. The sequence goes on from JAOAKR010000019.1 coordinate 649, forward strand.
ACAAGGCCCATCCCCTGTGCGGCAGATTTTGCCTCAGTTCCCGTTAGCTGGAAGCCGCCCTCCGCCTGCCCCGCGTAATCCCCGGCCAGCCCGCTTTTTTCTGCGCCGAGGGTTGCAACCCGCTCAATGGTGAGGGTGTATACCTTGTACGGGAACTGTGCTTCTGATGAGAATGCGTACCCGCCCTCAGCGGGCGTCACATTCTTTGACAGGCTAATCACAAGGCCCTTGGTGGTGCAGTCCACACCCGCATATTCCTTTTCAATTGAATTGCACGCATCAACAAGCTGGCCTTCGGTCGGCGGTGCGGGAAGGTGTGACAGGTCAATAGAGTTTGTGACGTGCGAGGAGCCGTCAGCCATTACCTCCTGCCTAACGAAGACATCAACGCATCCCGCGAGCACAAGCACCGCGAGCACCATAAGGGCAACCAGCACAATTCTCATAAGGTATGCATCTCGTGTAACAATTAAAACAATATTTGCGCCCCAAAGCCGTCTTCGGTAGGCGCATAGTGCTAACCGAACGTTTACATCACCAGACTGTGCCCCAAATCCACTTACGGTAGGCCATAGTGCGCCCCTATTCATTCTTATAGGGAGGATTTCCTGAGCATTAAATAATTAACCGCATAAGTATTATCATGGGAGTGGGAGGCGCAGCCCAATTTGACGAGGCAGTCAGCAAAAGGATTGAGGGCTGGAAAGGCAAGCTGTTAGACCTTTCACTCAAGAACCGGCTTATCAATATGCGGGACAGCGGCAATGTGCTTTCGCTGGCCTGCGACGATTCCCCGGCGCTTTATGAGGCGTTCATATCAAGCGGCAAGCCATACGGCTTTGTTAAGGGCCCCGGTGGGGACCAGAAGACGATGCTCAAGCCGCTGCATACGGACAGCGAAGCGTACAAGCGCCTCTACAAAATCTACCTGCGCGCCCATGAAAGCCTTGCTGAGCAGGCGGTCAACACGCTTTTCCTTGCACTTGGGGTGCTTGAGTACGATGACAAGGAAACAGGGGCGCGGCTCCGTGCGCCCATAGTGCTTGTTCCGGCCAAAATTGAGCGCCGCAAGGATATGCTCAAAACGAGGCACCCGTTCACCCTCTCATTCCTTGATGACGATATTTACGTGAACCCTGCGCTGAGGCAAAAAATCCTTAGCCAATTTGGTTTTGATATACAAGAAAGTTTTGAAAGCGTGCGCGAGTATTTTTCCTGGCTTTCATCCGAGGTATCAAAGTACGGGTGGCAGGTAAGCCAGAATGAAGCAGTGCTTGGCATATTCTCATTCCAAAAGCTTTCGCTTTACAAGGATCTTGACAAGCACAAGGCGCTAGCAGCAAGGCACCCGATAGTGCGTGCACTGTGCGGGGACCGGGCAGCGCTCTCACGCCAGGAAAAGGTGCTGCGCGGGAGGGAGCTTGACTCAATAGACCCCAAGACATCATTCTTTGTCCTTGATGCCGACTCAAGCCAGCAGGAGGCGATACTGGCCGCGCGCAGCGGGATGAGCTTTGTGCTGCAGGGGCCGCCCGGCACCGGGAAGAGCCAGACGATTGCGAACATAATCGCCCAGATGCTTGCGGACGGCAAGAAAGTGCTTTTTGTGAGCGAGAAGAAGGCCGCGCTTGAGGTGGTGAAGAAAAGGCTTGACTCAACAGGCATAGGGCATTACCTGCTTGAGCTTCACAACGCTGACACTGCGGGCAAGAAATGGGTGCTTGAGCAGTTTGAGAAAGCGCTTGTTGAGAACAAGCTTTACTCTGTTGATGAGAAGCTTATGGGCCAGCTTGTTGAGTCCCGCTCAATCCTGCAAAAGTATGGCGACGAGCTCGTTGGCGACCTAGGGGACTATATGCCTGTTTACGAGATACTCGGCAGGCTTGCAAAGCTTGACCACATAAAATTCTCTGCTGGAGGGCTCGGTGTAATACTTGATTTTGGTGAGTTCAAGCGCAACAAGGCGATCCTTGAAGAGATTGACAGGTATGAGCACCAGCTCCAGAATTACAAGACAAGCATCCTTGCAAACATAAACAATGTCGGGCTATCAGAGTTCACTGACCTGAAGCGCGCCCAGCTTGAGGAATCGCTGTCAGTGGCGCTTGAGAACATTGAGTATATAAAGCGCGAGGCCGAGGAATTGCGCACACGGTGCGGCATAAGCATCCGCTCAGTTTCTGCGTTCAGGCAGCAGGAGGCAGTGCTCAGGCTGCTTGAGTCCCTGCCCAAGACCAGGTATAAGATTGATGAGAACTGGCTCACACTTGACCACGCACGGCTGTCAAGGCTATTGAGGGAGTATAACACGGCGGCCGGCGAGAAGTCCGCGCTTGAGGGGTATTTCAGCTCAAAATACAGCCCAGAGCTACTCTCTTATGAAAAGCTGGATGAGATGCACGCGCTGTTCAACAAGTGGTACAAGCATTCGCTAGTGCGCTTAGTTGACCCGCGGTATGCCATTTACGCAAGAAAGATGTGCGGCTGGCTCAAGGAGCGCAAGAAACTTACGTTTGAGGAGATGCTTGACGACTTGAACAAGCTGGCGGTGCTCAAATCATCTTCAGCGGAAGCGGCCCGCCTGGCTGGCGAAATATCCTCACTCATATGCTCAGAGGAAATCAGCCCGCCCGACATCTCAGCCATACTTGCCTGGGTTGAGAGGGCAAAAGCCATCCCCGGCGCATACAACAATGTGCTCATAAAATCGCTGGCATCCGGATATGACCCATCGCAGCTTGCGGCATCGCTTAGGAAACACCTTGAGGCGTTCCTGCCGGCTTACCTTGATGTTGCTGCAATATTCATGCCCGAGTATGTGAAGACAGGGCTTGACACTGCGGGCTGGGACCTTCTTGACGAGCGGCTTGATGAGACGAGCAAGTCCACTGGCGAAATCTCAAAGTGGGTTGAATTCAAGGATGCAATCGGTGAGCTGAGCAGGGAGGTGCGCAACATATTTGAGCGGTGTATGGAAGATGAGCACCGCAACTATAAGGTGAGTGAGCTTTACGAGAAGATATTCCTCCAGACGCATTTGGGCCGCATCCAGCTGGACGTTGCTAAGCGGAGCAGGGAATACCTTGATCTTGCGCACACAAAGTTTGTTGAGAGCGACAGGGAGCACAAGTATTACTCGCGCAACCAGATAATCCAGCTTATTGAGTCAAAGAAACCGAAGCTCTCACTGACTTCTGACAGCTCTGAAATTGGGATATTAAAGAAGGAGATAGGGAAGACGAGGAGGCACAAGCCACTGCGCCAATTGTTCTCGGAGATAAAGAACCTTGTGTTTGTGCTCAAGCCTTGCTTTATGATGAGCCCGCTATCCGTGGCGCGCATAATAGACCCGGAGGTCCTTGATTTTGACGTAGTGATATTTGATGAGGCGTCCCAAATAATGGTTGAGGATGCCATAAGCTCCATAATCAGGACAAAGCAGGCGATAATAGTGGGGGACTCAAAGCAGCTGCCCCCGACGATGTTCTTCAAGGTAAACGAGGATTCTGATGATGAGGATGCGCCGGATGAGGCAGTGAGCATCCTTGAGGAGGCTGCGCCAGTGCTCGGCAACCATATGCTTAAGTGGCACTACCGCAGCAAGGATGAGTCGCTGATAAGTTTTTCAAACAGGCATTTCTATAATGGCGAGCTCATAACATTCCCAAACAACAAGGTTGAGAGCTTTGCAATTGAGTTTATACACGTGCCCAACGGAGTTTACGAGCGGGGGGGAAGCAGGCAGAACCGCGCCGAGGCACGCAGGATAGTAAGTCTCATCAAGGAGCACTTTGACAGGACGCCCGACAAGTCGCTTGGCGTGATCGCATTCAGCATCGCGCAGCAGCAGGCAATCCTTGATGAGCTTGACGATTTCGTGCTCAAGAATCCGCAATACTCAAAGTATTTGAATGGGGACGGGCTTCGCGGCTTCTTTGTAAAGAACCTGGAAACAGTGCAAGGCGATGAGCGCGAAGTGATTATCTTAAGCGTGGGGTACGGCAGGGATGCAGACGGCAGGCTCTCGCTTAATTTTGGGCCGCTTAACAAGGAAGGGGGGGCCAAACGTCTCAACGTGGCCATTTCGCGCGCAATTGAGCGCGTGCTGGTCGTCTCATCAATACTGCCTGAGGAGATTGAGGCATCAAAAAGCGCATCTGAGGGCATTGCCATGCTCAAGCGATATCTTGAATATGCAAAATCCGGCACGGCCTCAACGTTCAGGGCGGTGCATTTTGACTCAGATATGCAGGAGGCAGTGTATAACCGCCTCCTGCTTGCTGGCTTTGGCGTGCACAAGAACATCGGCACGTCGCGGTTCAACATAGATGTTGCCATATCTGACCCGCGCGACCCGTCAAGGTATGCGCTTGCGATTGAGCTTGACTCAAAGGCTTACTTGAGCTCGCAGAGCACGCGCGACAGGGACCGCATACGCCGTGAAATGCTTGAGGCGCTTGGCTGGAAGGTACACCGCATATGGTCGTATGACTGGTTCCTAAACCCTGAAAATGAGGTTGAGAACATACGTAGGATGGTTGCGGTTGGCGGCCCAACTGCCGCCGCCACACAGGAGCAGAAGAAAAAACGGAAGGAGCCAGTAGGCAACGAGCTCTCATTCGCAATAAAGCCATACTCTCGGCTTGACATTGGCACACTCGGCGATGCGCAGTCTTTCCTGCGCATTGACTTTTATCCGAAAATTAAGGAGATTGTGCGTGCCGAATCGCCGGTGCACGTTGATGTGGTGCGCAGCCGGATATTTTCAGCGTTTGGCGTCAAGGAATCGGCGAGTGCCAAGCGCAGGTTTGACGAAGTGCTCGCGATGCACAAGGAGGATCCCGACGTAACATTTGACGGCGAGCTTGTGTGGTGGGGGCAACCGAAGCTCTTCGTTGAGGTGCGCAGGAGCGATGATGACAACAGCAGGCAGGGCCACATCCCGCTCCCGGAGATACGGCTCGCCGTGCTAATAGTTGTTGACAGCGCGAAGAGCATACTGCGTGAGGATATCCCGCGTGATGTCGCCAAGATTTACGGAATAGGTAGGATGTCGCCCAAGTTCAGGGCGCGCGTCAACCTCGCAATAAACGAGCTCCTCGCAAACAATTACCTGAAAGAGGGCGAGAAGGTAACGGTGAACCCGGAAGCATTCACTAAAAAATAATTTTGGTGGGCCCATAATGAGATACCCATTTAACGCAATACAAAAGCGCATAAACGACAGATATTACCGGAGCCGGCGCGACATATACTCGGATTTCAAGACGTTTGTTGACTGCCCAAAGCTGCCTTACGCGCAGGCGATAGATTTTGTGAGGCATATCCTCCCGCTGTGGGATGGTGGCGAGCTAAACATTTATGACTTAGGTGTCGGGAAAGGCACGTACTCACTCAACTTCCTTGATGCAGTTGGGCAAATAATCGGCCCGGCGCACCCTGCGCTCAAGTCCCTGAACTATTTCATATGTGATATATCTTTCCGCATAGCACCGGATGTTGAAAGTGCGCTCAGGCATTTCAATGTGCACAGGATTGAGAGGGACATAACGCGCGGGGCAGGATTTATGAGAAAGCCTTACTACGTGCGCTCAAGCGAGATGTATGACGACCTGCCCGCAAAAGTGATGGTGCGGGATGAAAGTGGAATATATGAGGTTTTATTTGATGAGCGTGCAGCAGTGTGCGGTTTTCGGCGGGCAAGGATTGATGCGCATACGCGCCAGCATATGCAATTAATGCCTCCCGGCTACCATATTCCCATAAATACAGCTTGCGCAGAAAATATGCTTGCAGCAGCCTCCCGCCTAAGGCCCGGCGGCTATTTTGACATATCTGACTATGGTTTTTCAGGAATTGACGAGATAACAATGCTTACACAGGAAGAATTCAACTCATCAATAATCCGCACTTACGGGGGCCAGCCAACGATTGACGTTAATTTCATATACCTGATGGGCAAGGCCAGGGCTGCACGGCTTGATTGCGAATGCTTGCCGCAAAAGGCATATGTGGAAAGGGCGCTTTCACAAAAGCTCTATTACGTTGAGCTTGAGCAGCTTTATTATATGACACGGCGGGAGCTTGAGGAGAACGAGAGGCGGCTGCGCAGGTTTGGGTATGAGCTTTCATTATTGCTAAGCGGGATAGAAGAGGTTGATGATTACAAGCATATGCGCGTGTGGCGTTCAAGGTGCCACCGCAACATTTAATAAAAGAGTTGCGGGCGGCCGATTGCGTATGCCCTGAGCTTCATTTATATTATTCCAAGCCCATCTATGAATGTGTGCAGGGCGGTTTTGATTGCTTCCATATTGTTGCTTCTGCTGATAACATTGCTGCACGGCGGCGCGCCTAAGGCCTCAAAAGAGGTCATATCAATACTTGACGCGGGTGCACCGCAGGTTGACGTAATAATCAAGCTCAAGCCGCTTGACGCGAATGGAAAAGGCAAAGGCAGGGGCCAGCAGGTGGCATCAAGCGTGCGCGAAAAAGGGCGCATAAGCCGGCTCAACATAATTTCAGCAACAATAACTGAAGAGGAGCTTGCGCTCCTGGAAAAAGACCCTAATGTGGAAGCCGTATACTACAATTTTCCGGTATACGCCACATTGCACCAGTCAGTCCCTCTTGTTAATGCGGACGACGTATTCAGCATTACATATAACGGCACGCAAATCAACGGTTCAGGCTATTCAATATGCATAATAGATACGGGTGCAAATTATTCGCACCCGGCACTTGGGGGGTGCACGGAGGCACAATTCCTTGCAGGCGCGTGCCCAAAAGTTATAGGCGGGTATGATTTCGTAAATGATGATCCCAACCCGATGGATGACCACGGCCACGGCACGCACGTTGCAGGCATAATCGCATCAACAGATCCAACTTACAAGGGTGTGGCGCCCGGCGCATCAATAGTCGCATTAAAAGCGCTTAATGCAAGCGGCAGCGGAACATATTATGATATTTTGGAGTCAATTGAATGGTGCATCAGCAACGCCTCAACGTACAACATAACCGCAATCAGCATGAGCCTGGGAACAGATACCACATTTGGCACGTTTTGTGATGGTGCCGATGCACCTGGCTCTGCCCTGGTAAACGACTCAGTGGCTGCAGGCATACCAGTAGTTGTCGCCACAGGCAATAGCTACAGCACAACAGGCATCTCCTGGCCAGCCTGCCTTGCACAGGCAACCCGCGTTTCAGCAACAGACAAGTCAGATGCTGTTGCCTCTTTTGCAAATCGCGGCGCAAACTTTTCTGACATAATTATGGCGCCCGGAGTATCAATAATCTCAGCCTCGCGGTTAGGCGGGTTTGTGGCAAATTCAGGCACATCGATGGCAACACCACACGTTTCAGGCGCAATCGCATTAATGCGCGACTACTGGGAGCACGTGAACAGCGCAACATTAACACCAGCTGAGATTAAGGAACGGCTTAACTACACAAAAGTGCGCATAGATGACACAGGCGGCTCAGGCCTGTATTACCCGCGGCTGGATGTGCTTGAATCTATACGCCCCGCACCCGCATTTGCAAGCCCGACGCCGCCTAACAATGGCAACACCACGCAACATTTCATAGTTAACATAACCTCGCCCACACCGCTCTCATCAGCAGTGCTTGAGCTCACTTATCCAAACTCAACACGCATAAACTTCTCAATGGTGCAGCACAGCCCTTATTCATTCAGCATCATTGCACCCACAGTGGAGTTTGGCCAGTACAACTTTACAGCATTCACAAATGACAGCGCAGGCACAAGCAGCCCCCCACTATACAGGTCTGGTGTTATGGTTTTGGCAGCAATTTCTTTGGATTACCCTCTGAACGGCCAAACGCAAAAAACAAGTGCAATCACACTTAACTGCTCATTCACAACATTTGAGCGGAATGCTTCCAACATAACACTATACGGGAACTTTACGGGCGAATGGGCGGCCAACCAAACGGTTGCGGTTTCAGGCAATGAGACTAACGCAAGCTTCACTATTGATGTTGTGCCTGGCACATACGCGTGGAACTGTTACGGCGTGGACGAGCACGGCGTTGGGTTTTTTGCCCCTCAAAACCATACGTTTACCAGCGACCCACTGCCACCGGCGGTGGCCCCGCTCTCGCCACTAAATTCAGAGGTGCTTTTGCGCAACTCCACACTTAACATCTCAGCGCTTATCTCAGACATCTCCGGCATTTCAGGTGCATATGCCAACCTCTCTCTCCCAAACGGCACAGTGCTTACATTTGTGCTTGGGAATTCAGGAGGCTCATTATACTCAAACATCACTGAGGTTCCAGATATAGGCTGTGCGCACAGCATTGCATTTTATGCCAACGACTCGCTGGGTGATGCAAACAGCTCAGAGCAAGTGCAATACATTGCGGCGCCCACACACACGCTTTCAGCTACGGCCACAGCACTCGCTACAAATGCAACAGTCCCTATAAGTTTTACAGCCAATCTCACTGTCCCCGCTTGCTGGCAGGCTGACAGTTACACCATACGTGCAAGCAATTCATCACTCGTCTCACCAGCAGAGCAAAACATAAGCGATGTGGCGCCCGGCTCTGAAACGGAAATCAATTTTACGGCAAATTATCCACGTGCCGGCAACTACACGTTCACAATAAGCGCAACTTCGCATTCATACCCTGCGCTTTGGTATTCACTCACATTTACATTCAACGTTGGGCCATACTGTGGGAATGGAAGGTGCGAAACGGGCGAAACAAGGTTAGCCTGCCCCGCAGACTGCAAATCCTCAGGAGGTGGCGGCGGAGGCGGCGGTGGCGGCAGTGGAGGCAGAGGCGGCGGTAGCGGTGGCAGTGGCGGCGGAGGCGGCGGTGGCACAGCGATCCTGCCCAAGGATGCCAGGTACAGGAATGTTACGGCGCCGCGGCTGTTCACTGATGAGGTGCCGCACACATTTGCGGTAGGCGGGAAGGAATATGCACTGGCCCAGTGTGATGATGGCGGGTGCAGTGTGGCCGATAGTGCCGGCAATGTGCTGCCCCCTGATAAGGCAGCCCAAGAAATAAGCGCCTACCTGGCATCCACAGAAACTCCAGAGCAGATGCGCTCCCGCATACTTACTGCGCTCGCGGAGTTCAACCGCTCGCGCGTGGAGGAGATGAAGTGCCGTGCGCAATTTGGCCACCACATATCTCCCTGCACGAACCTTTCTTCCTGTATGTTTGGCTGCCGCTCGGTGCCGCTTTGCGCACCGCTCAGCTACAGCGAGATAGTGCTCAATATGTCGCACTACCTTTACAGCCACTCGGAATCGCTTTCAGCGTTATATTCAGAATGCGCCAGCAGGGCTGTGAATGCCTCAACATACGAGGATATTGCCGGGCTTGGGCAGTGCCTACAGGCGCTTTCAGATGAGTCCGCGGCAATCGCATCTTCCCCGCTATTCGGCACGTGCCCCTCCTGCCTTTCAGTGTGCCCAGAAACAAACTACTCGTATGTATCCCTTGGTGGCGCCGCCAGGGTGGTAGAGGATGCCAATAAAGTGCTCCGGCTCAGGCACGCGCTTGCATTGCTTTCCGCACAAGCATCAGCGGCTGTGCCCCCACAGGCAAACGCAACAGTTGAGGAGGCGCCCGCTGAAAGTGAATCTGCTGTTGGGGCGCGGGAAAGCACGGTGGAGGCTGCACCGCCTGCTGGCGGGGAAGACCTTAGCTTGCCAATTGCAGTTGCAGTGTTCTCGGTAATCCTTCTTGCCCTGGGTTACCATTACCGAAAACTATTTATACCATAGTTGCTTTTCACGGCGGCCCCACGCATCCCATTGAGCAAACTATTTATATAATGAAAACTCCATCATACCGCATGAAGCATGTGCGTGAAGTTAAGAGGGAGTTCGCAGAGAGTATAGTTAATGCCACATTGGCCGCATTTTCAAAGAGGATACCGCGCGAAAGGCACGAGGAGATAATGCGCGACCTGCCAAAGAATTCAGGATGGGCAATGGAGCAGCTCGGTGCCAGCTCATTTGCCGTAACGCGGCCGCCCCTGCTTTCACAGCATCTTGATGACATATTCCTGTTCATATTCACAAGCGCACTACCGCATCTTCCGGAAAGCGCACGCACCGAAGTGAGCGAGGAAATTGCAGCTTCAATAAGCGGAGGATTTATGGCGCTGAATGTCGGGCTTCACGGGGAAAGCGAGCCGTTCGTGAAAAGGGTCCGCCTTGAGCTGTCAGCATTCGTGGATTACCTTATGGTCGTTGGGTTCATATCGGATGGCCACGTCCATTTCACAAACCTGCGGTCAGGCCCCATTGACTTCCCAGGGTTTGACCACGAGGAGTGGAGGAGCCGCAGGACAGGCCGATTCCTTTTTGAGATGCGCAATCCCACGTTCATAACTACAAACCAAGCCATATTTGAGCAGTTCGGATATTACCCGCGCATATCATCTTATGCGGTAAGGCAGCTGCTCTCAAAATACCTGGTGAAGTCAGAATGGGAGGAAACTTACATAAACCCCGAGGGATTTACCCAGGATACTGTAATAGAGCTTTGGAAGTTCTCACTTGAGTGACATTTCCCATTCGCAGAAACATACTGCGCACATTACCTTCTTTCGCCGTATTCCTGTATGAACCTCTTGTATGTTTGCAGCATTTCCATAGTCAGCGAAGGCTTCCGTGCGCGCACCACCTTCAGCACATCTTCCGTTGAGAGCCTGCCTTCCCTCCCCGAGATGCTCTTGCGCACAAGCGAGAACTTGGCCTCCTGGCACGCACTGCTTATGTCGGCACCGGTGAACCCCTCGCTCGCAATCGCAAGCTTCTCATAGTCAATCTCATCCTTGGGCACTTTCTCAAGGAACTTCTTGAACATCTGCTCGCGCTGCTCCTTCAGCGGGGGAGGGATGAACACAATCTTGTCAAGCCGGCCTGGCCTTAACAATGCCTTGTCAAGCATCTCTGGCTTGTTTGTCGCGCCGATGAGCACAACCCCCTTAAGCTCCTTCATCCCATCCATTTCCTGCAGCAATTGGGTGACCACATCCTCGACATACTTTGACGAGTAGAGGTCCCTGCTTGGCGCAACGCTCTCAATCTCGTCAATAAATACTATTGCAGGCGTGTTCTCACGGGCCCTGTTGAAAGTTTCCTTGATTATTGCAACTGCACCCTCATACCCGCGCTTGAGCAGCTCTGCGCCGCTCACGCTCATCACATTAACTTTCATCTCATTAGCCGCCGCACGCACTATCAGCGTTTTCCCACAGCCGGGCGGCCCGAACATAAGTATGCCCTTGCTGGGCTTTACATCATACCGCTCAAGCA
>JAOAKR010000020.1 GCA_026419815.1 Microcaldota archaeon
CTGTTTGTGCGCTCGCCCGCATACTGCAATACAAGTCGGCGCTTTTCATCCTGGGCGAGCAATTTTGCCTTTGCCAAGCAGTCTTCCATGGGTGCCGCAGAATTTGAGTAAAGTATGGCTGCAGCTACCTTATCCTCGCCGTCCTTGTCATAATCAACGAGTACTACGGGGCCATTTAGCGCACTCTTTTCTGGCATCTGCAAAGGGCAGCCGCAGGAGGCGGCGTATTTAGCAAATTCATCCCCGTGTGCAGAGTAAACGCGCCTGAGCAAAACCGGAAAGACCTTGCTGAGCTCAGTGTGCATCTGCCTCCCAATCCCCTGGATTTCGCCGAGCGGGGATGCACGGCTAAGCGTAATCGCATACTCAAATGCACGGGCATTCCCAAAGAGCCCGAAATTTGTGAGTGTTGATGCGGGAAGGAGGCCGCGCAGTGAGTCGCACACCTTCGCCCTTATTGCCGCCTCGTACGCACGCTCGCTGGTATTTTCATCGCGCGGGAATTTCTCCGTGTAGTGCTTCTGCAACGGGCCCATAAGCGAGGAGTACGTGTCAAATAGTAGGTTGCAGGAAGAAACGTAATCATCGGCGTGCCTTGAGCCCATAATGAACTCGTCCCTGTAATACTGGTATTCCCCGCCTACTTTCTCATTAAAGTAGACGTATCTGCTTGACTTTTCAAGGGGGGAGAGCCCTATGCGCCTGTCTTCAAAAAACTTTGTGGCAAGGTTGCTTGCGCGCTCAACAGCCAAATGCGCGCCAGCAAGCTCGGCAACTGAGTCATCCCCATACTGGACAAGCACGCGCTCATAGAACTTCTCCGCTTTTTGCAACGGCTCCAGCATATTGCCCTGCAAAGTGGGAGCAATATCATTTAGGCGGAGCTCACGGCTACTTAAAAATTCATCTAAAAGAAGGCGCCTTAATCCCTTAGACGAGCGGCTGTAGCGTGAAAACAGCGCCCCCTTAACAATCTCTGGCAGGTTGACCAGCACAAAAACGTCCCCATCCACGCAGGTGCAAAAGCGCGAAAGGGCTTCCTTTTCATTTTGGGAAAACACTTCCACTTGCATAACTTGATTTGTGCAGCCACAAATAAAAGCCCGTGTGGAGCTGCCAAACCCATCCAGCTACCGCCTAAAATATATATAAACATTCCCACAGAGTTATACGTGGGTGATATTTGATGAAATGGGAAACGGTTGCCGAGTTCGCCTTTATTGGGGGCGTGATATTGGCTTTCATCATAGGGGCGATGCCTGGCACAAATATGTATGCCTATAGCGTTGTTATGCTGCTCGGCGTCGTTGTAGGGCTTGTTAATATGTTTGACAGGAACCTTGAGCGCTTTATGCACGCCATTAACACAATCATACTCGCAACAATCCTCTTCTACATACTTGCATCGCAAGTCAATGACTCAATGCTGATCGCCCTAAAGAACATTGCGACTGCAATAGCATTCTTCGTTGGGCCAGTCGCATTTGTGGCTGCCGTGAAGGATGTATACGACCTGGCGATGGAATACCAGAGGGAGCGCAGGGTTCCTGAAAAGAAGAGGAGAAAATAACTAAGCTGAGATTTCTTTTCCTATTTTCATTATCTCATCACGGCTAAGCTGGAATATGCGCTTGTTTAAGGGGATCCCCTTATCCCTGAGGCGTGAGAGCACGCTTTCGGCGCCAAGGCCGCGCCCCTTGCAATACATACGTATTGAGGATGCGAGCTGCTTCTGCCTGTGCTGGAAAAGCGCGGTTATGGCTTCGTGAACGTCAGGTAGGATTTGCGGGGCGCCTGTTGGGACAAGCTCAATGAGTGCGGAATCAACTTTGGGCCTTGGCCTGAACGCCGTTTTTGGCACAGTAATGTGCTCACGAATGCTGAAATAGTGCTGCGCAAAAAATGATATGCGGGACATTTCCCTCCCGCGCGCGCAAAGCTTCCTTGCAAATTCCTTCTGGAACATAAGCACCGCGCGCCTGAATTTCCACTTCACAAGCCGGAAAGTAATGTCTGAGGAGATGTAATACGGCAGGTTGCCGGCCACAAGGTCAACATCAAAAGGCTCAAGCTCCAGGAAATCCCCCTCAATTACACGCACATTGCTTTTTTGGGCGAATTTTTCGCGCAGCAGGGCGGCAAAGCGCGGGTCCTTCTCAACCAATATAAGCTCTTTTGCGGTGAGCAGGCGCTCAGAAAGCCGGCCGTCGCCCGGCCCAATCTCAAGCACGCGCTTGCCATCAGGAGATATAATGCGGGCTTCCTTGTTTAGGAACCTAAAATCAGAGAGAAAGCACTGGCCCAATTTCCTGCTCTTTCTTATCGGCCGCTCCCCATTTGCATCTTCCATTCCAAGCCACCCATAAAACAGCTTGTGCGGGCGCCGCTCAAATCGCTATCGCCGCCCGATACTTACCTATAACGTGCCGGCCTAACAAATAAATAGTATTTTGAGCCCTGCAGCTCCTCCTCTATGCGCTGGGCAAGGAAGTCAACAAGCCGGTTCACGTGTATCCTTTTCTCAATGTCCTCAAAGCTCTCAAACGGCTTCTTGTCGCGCTCGTCAATTATGCTTGACATTATCTTCTTGCCTATGCCCGGGATGAGCTCAAGCTGGTGCACGCGTATGTTGATTGGGCCGCACCTGTTGAAGAAATTGACAAACTCCGCTTCCCTGGAGAGTATTATGCGGGTTGTTACCTCGCGCAGGTTGCTCCGCGCAGCGGATGTCAGCTCGGTAGCCATTATGCGGCCGCGTATGCTTGCGACCTTATCCCTCTCGCCCCGGCCAACGTAAACGCGCTCACCCACCGTAAATGCAACGCCTGGCTTGGGGTATGCCTCAAGAAGCGTGAAGAACTTGTCCCCTATGAGCTGGAGGACGGGCTGCCTGCGCGGGTCATCCGACTTGCCGTACGGGAGGAAGTCTATAACGTAGCCGTATTCCTCCATCTGCTTCTCAAATGCCTGCGGGCTTCCCTGTTCCAACATAACCACCATCAGAGCGCTGAGAGAATGTCAAGCACCTGCTTGCACTGTGCAGCAGTTATGTCCCTCTTCTCCTGCTGGAATATGAGCATTACTTCTGGCTCGGTTTTTGGGAGCAGGTCAACAAGCTTGACCGCCATTGAGTCAGAAACGAACGGGAGCTCGGAAAGCTTGGCAATAAGCTCGTGGCACTTTTCCTTGCTGAGGTGCGCAAATTTCTGCGCGTATGTGAGTGCATTCTTCTGCTCAAACCCCAGCTCGCCGTCCTTCTCGCGCGCCTCAAGGATAGCCGCAACCTCTGAAAGCGGTACTACCCTGCTGCCCTTAATCTCTTTGCCAAGCATCAAAAACACCACACTTATGCCGGCTCCAGGTGCGCCGGCCCGGATATGAGGCGCTTGGTTGCATTGCCATCCCGCACCTCAATAACGTATGCACTGCCCTGCGTTGCAACAACCGTTGCGTGCCTGCCCCTGTAGCGGGGGTGCGGCATGCCGGGGTGGCCTGCCTTTATGCTCACGACCACCTTGTCGCCCGGCTTGAACTGCTTGAATACCTTTGTCACGCCAAGCCTTCCCTTGGACTTGAGCTTGCGCGAGTGTGTTGAAAGCGTGCCTCTTGACCTCTTAACCATGCTATCAGCCTTTTACGAAGTAATCTTGCTGGGACAGGTTAGTTTTGGGCCGAATACCTTTTTAAAGTTATGCGGCTATTTCTTTACGTCAGTTTAAAAATAGGGTGAAACCATGCCCAAAGTCAAGAAGATACCCCAGCCAAAATTCAGGATTGAGAATATCGTTGCTTCAGCCAGCTTGAATGTTGAGCTTGACCTGTACTCTATCGCAATGGAAGTTGAGGACGTTGAATACGAGCCGGAGCAGTTTCCTGGTGCAATACTGAAGCTCAGGAACCCGAAGGCATCGCTGCTCCTGTTCAAGAACGGGAAGATAATATGTACAGGTGGCAAGAGCGAGGAGGAGGTCAAAAACGCCATCACCCGCGCTATTAAGATCCTTCCCCCATACATAAAGTAGGCGCACCGCGCTATTTTCTCCTTATTTCCAAAAGGACTTCGGACACTATCTTATAAACCAGGTATAATATCCCTAGCAGGATCGTCAGCTGGAGCAGCTGCATCCCAGTATAGGTGTAGTTTATGAACTCAATCTTTTCCTTGCTTGCGGGGCGGTACTTGCAGTAGTATTCATATGCGACGTCCCTGTGGAACTGGTTTATTTCCTCGGTTGTCCGCGAGCCAAACCCGCTGTCTATCATCTCGTGGTACCTGCCAGGGTATTTTGTCTCAAGGTAATAATCGCCTATCATCTCAAGCTCAAAATCCGAAAGCGTGTCGCAACTTGCGTTCTGCGCAACCAGCACACGCCCTATCTCATACTCAACCTTGAGGCCAAGCCCCCTATGCGCAAACAATATTGGTACCGACAAAAGCAGGAGAGCAAGGATAAGCATAAATTGCTTGCCGCTACTGCCCGCACAAAATGGCGCTACGGCGTATGGGGATTGCTGCTTTGCTGCCCACTCCATATTATCACTTCAGTTTTTGGTGCAGTGAGAGTGCAAGCAGCGGGAATGAGATTGATGCCTCATCATTAACAAGCACGTGCCGTGATGAGGACTTTATCTTGCCCCAGCTCACCGCCTCGCGCGGGTATGCTCCGCTCAGCGATGCATCGTGCTCTTGCGCAGTTGAGATGTATATCGCCCTGTCAAGCCCCTCGCGCATCAGGTTGACCCCAATTGTGTAATGCTTGGCAATCCCCCCGCCTATTATGAGCGCGCCAGTCCTCTCTGCGTTGAGCGTCATTTGTGCGATATCAGCCATATCCGCAAGCTGGTCAAGCACGAACCCCTTGTGCTGCTGCCTGTAAAAGTAAAGCTGGAGGCCGAGCGCCCCATCTGTAATTGCCGGGCAGAATACCTTTGCGCCAGTGTCAAGCGCAGCCTTCAGGAAAGAATGCTTGTCCTTTATTGGGCGCGAAAGCTCGGTTATGAGCGCATTTACGGATACTGGCCGGCCCTTGTCAAGGCGCTTGAGCACGGGCTTTACATATCCCTCAAGCTCCTCATACCGCTGGCTTGGCACGAATATGTTCCCTATCCTGTTTATGCCCTCGCTCCTAAGCTCCGCGTCATCCGCATAAAACGAGCCGAGGTAGAACTCACCAAGCGACTTCATTATGTCCTCCTCAATTGCACCCGCTGTAGTGATTATCACCTTGGGCCTGGCGTCGCGTATGAATTGGGATGCAATCTCACGCAAGCCAGAGCTTATCACGTTTGAAGTGAACGAGAAGAACAATGTGTTGTGCCTGTCGCTAACCATCTCCCAGAGGATCTCATCGGCATGCGAAAGGTTGGTCGCCTGTATGCCCAGCGTTGAGTAGGCCTTTAGCAGCTCCGGGAAGGACTTAACATCGTCAAGGCTGAACCCCCTTATCGTATCCATAGGTATGCTCTACCCTCAAAACATTAAAAAACAAACCGCCCTAAAAAGCCTGTGCGCTCCAGTAACTCAGCCTGGTAGAGTGCGTCCTTGGTACGGCTGCCGGGGGCCTGCCCCTCGGTTTCCCTGGTTCTCAGATGAGGCAAACAGGACGAAGCCGGGAGTTCAAATCTCCCCTGGGGCTTGCCTTATTTAATTAGTTGGCCGCACATCAGTGCCTGCCGCCTGACTGGAGCAGGGTGCGGATTGCAACGCGTGCCTCGGCAGTAACACAAGCTGACACAAGTGCCTTCAGTGTTGACTTTGGCAGCCGCTCCCCTGAGCGCACAAGCTCATATTCATTCTCAGGCCTAAGCTGGTCAAACAGCGAATACTTCTTCTCTGGGGTGGCCGCCGAGCGGACAATCCAGCAGTCGGGGTCAGGAACTACGTGCGCAACAAGGTCAAACACGCGCGCCTGCTGCGGCAGCTGAATCACCCTGCTCTTCGGGCCCATTTTAAGCCGTATCTCCTGGTGCGGGCTGTGCGCAAGCTGCGATATGTATTGTATCTCGTCTGGGGATTCCTCCTTGAGAAGGACCCTCCGCGCCGCCACTTCCTGCATAGTTGATTTTGGGAGTGCGTGTGGCTTGTAAATTGCATGCGCAAGCGTTCCCCCCACTTCCTCACATTCCCTGTGCACTTCCTCCGTGCGCACCTGCACCTCAATTGAGAACTTCTTGTACGGGACGTCAATGTGTATTGCGCGGTAGCCGTTCTTGCGCGGCTTGTCAATGAAATCGTCTATTGCAGAGTCTGCAAGGTCGAACCCTTCCTTGAGGCGCTCAACAAACAGGTATGCGCTCTCGCTGTCCTTGGCCACCACCGTGAACGCGATAAGGTCGTGCAGCTTGAGCACTTCGCTTGGCTTGAGGTCCCTGTCTATCATCTTCGCTATGATGCTGCCTATTGACTTTATGCGACCCTTAACATAGCTATGCTCATCACCTATCCTCACAAAGGATGCCTCGTCAAAAAGTGAGGCCTCCTCAACTATGCCGGACAGTTTTGATGCAAACTCGTGCTGCACGTCGGCCATATTTGCCAGGCTGGCTGTAAGGAAACGCCTTATCTCGGAATAAAATGTTGGGTAAAGAATCTCTGTGGAATTGTCCTTGAGGCGGGCACACAGCTGCGCCTGCTTGAGTGTGTCTGCGACTGGTGCATAAACGTAAAACTGCGCGCGCGCTATGTTTATCCTCTGCTCCTCAACCTTTGAGCTGCTGTAGCCGAATACCCTTACCATTATGTCCTTGTCAAGCGGGAGCAGTGAGGTGTCAATCATCCTGAACATAAATAGTGGGAGGTTGTTGGCGAGATACTCTGAATGCGCAGACCAATTGGCCTGTGGCGAGTCGTCAAGCCTCTTTAGGGCGATGAACTGCTCAAGGAGGTCTGACAGGCTTGGCCGCAGCTCGGCCGGCAACGACTTGGGTGAGGACATATTATGGTAAAGCGCAAGGTTGAGAAGCATTCTCGTGTCATTCCCCATGCTCTGCGAGAATGAGATGTGGTCAAGCATAGAGCTGAGCTTGAAGTATAGGTTGAGGTTGTGTTCCACAAGTTCCTTTGAGAAGTGCTTTTGCCTGAGCGTGCGCACAGCCAGGTCCACATCGCCCTTAAGCACTTCCGGGTTAAGCCCCCTTAGGCGGCGCATACTTATCTTATGTAAAAATTAGTATATAAACATTTCTGCCTATTATATTCGTGGCACTTAAGATGATTTGGGGAGAGCCGGCGGCCATCTGGAAGGGCTGGCTTATCCTCGCTGACATACACCTTGGCGGGCGCGCATCGCCCGGCTGGGAGGCAACTGCAGGAGTAATACGTGGGATGATGCTTTCAGAGCGCAAGAAAAAGCTGCTCATACTCGGGGACCTTAAGGCGGGGTATACCGGCACTGAGCCTGATGCCGGCAGGCTTATACGCTCGCTCGGCTCTGAATTTGACCTGCACATAACAAAGGGGAACCACGACGGCAACCTTGAAAAATACGGCGCGTATTGCACTGTTTACGGGCCCGGTGGCGGGGTTTTTGATGGGCTGGGTGCACTGCACGGCCACGCGTGGCCCTCCGAGGAATTGCTGGGGTGCAGCACAATAATAATGGGGCACTCGCATCCCAAGGTGGTTTTCGGCAGGGAATTCAGGCAGGCTGAGAAGGTATGGGTTATTGGGCGCCTAAGTTATGCGGGGCTTAGGAGGCATTACGGCGATGGCGTAAGGATACGGCGGGTTATTGAGGCTGTGTCAATGCCGTCATTTTGTGCGGGCACGCCTTACGGTGAAGGGGAAACAGCGCTAGGGCCGCTGATGCGGGAGGATATATTTATAAGGAAGTCAGCGAGAATATACCTGCTTAACGGCACACGAATACAATAAAAGGGGGTTATTTTGTGAGGGGAAAGGATCCATTGGTCTCTTGCGGCTCGTGCGGGCGCAGCGTCCCGAGGAGCAAGGCTGTGCAGGACAACAGGAAGGTTTCATACTCAACTGAGCTCAGGACTGGCGATGACGTCAGCTTTACTGATTTCAGGAAGGTGTACTATTGCATAAGCTGTGCCAAGCACAGGAAAATATTTGAGAAGAAAAAACGGCAGGCGATGAGCAAGTACAACCGGTAATCTTATTTTATCGGGCATATCTTGGCGCCCCTTAGTGCGGGCCGCGCCTGCACGCTCGCATTCGCTTTTTCCTGCTTTTATCATTTTGTGCATATTCATACCTGTGATTGTGGAATCCTTGGTGCGGCTTGCGGCACTGTTCTTTCTCGCTGCCGGGCTGCAGCATATGCTTATGCGCATAGCATCTGCGAACTTGGCCCGCGCACAGGAGATGCCGTTGCTTGGAAAAACGCTTGGTGCGCCGGCTGTGATGCTGCACGAGGTTTTGGGGCACCTAATCCCGGCATTGCTGAGCGGGAGCCGCGTGAAAAGCGTGGTTATAGGCGAGCGCGAGGGTCACGTTGCAGTCACCTATGAGAAGAACATCTTCGGGTTCGTATCGGTGCTCATTATGGGGTTTGGTCCCGGCATTGCACTGCCACTGCTTTTCCTACTGCTGGCACTCCTGGCGGGCGGGTATGCGCCGGTTGAGTTCATACAGAATGGGGAGTTTGTTGGCAAGTTCATCCTGCTTATGAAAGGCATTTTTGCACTTGACGGGCCGCTTGATTACCTCCTGATTTACCTTATGGCAATCATTGTGCCGGGCGCTGCTGCAAGCACCGGCGACCTGTTAAGCGTATTCACATTCGTGCGCAGTGCGCCGGTGTTCACCCTGCTGTGCATCGCATTTATCACCATTGTGCTTGTGGCAAGTGGTGAGGCCGGTGTTATGGCTGCGGATTACGCTTCGCTGCTCGTGCTCAACTCATTTGCGACTTTTGCGTGCATTTACCTGCCCGGCCTTGCAATACAGGTGATTGTGGTGCAGGGGTGGAAGCGTGGGTCTTATGCGCACGCGGCAGCGGCAATCGGGGCGTCTTTTGCAGCGCTCACATATATGCTGCCAGCAGGGATGGTATGGGCGCGGGTGCCATTATCGCTCCTCCTTGGCTGCCTTGCCGTGTTCATCAGGGGGCGCCGCACGGGATGATGCATATGGCTGCGCGGTAGCCGGCCAAGAGATGCCATTTTTAAGCTTTGGGAATATAGTTATCCCATGGCGCTTCCTGGCCTGGCTAAGAAGTTCAAGCGTGTTATGTCACGCCTCATCGGGAAAAAGGAGAGCATACGGGACAGGGTGAAGGATGTGCCGTCCTCATTTTTGGTTGAAGTTGCGAGGGCGAGGCAGCAGGACAAGGAGGGGTTTGATGCGCTGGCAAAATCCTCAGGGTATGACCCGGACGACGCAGCCGCTGCCGCCTCAGAGCTTGAGCTGTACGTTTCAGATATGCAGGTGAAAGGGAGGAACAGGAGCCAGATTGCACAAAGGAGTGCAGCGAAAAAGGCAGTGCCTGTAAAGGGCAAAAAGCTAGCCCGTTAAGGGCAATTATGCTTATTTGAGGATTAGCCGCATCAACGGCATGGCTTCACTGGGCGTTTATTTATTCAGTATAAACTGAAAGCACGGCCTTGGCCGGCCCACCATCATAAAACACTATACGCTCGCTGCGCACCACTTTCTTCGGGTTTTGTGGGAAGTACGGCTTGCCTTCAATATTCCTGCTGCCGCACGGGTTGCCTACCGCAACGAGCCTGTCCCCCTCATACTTTTCAAGCACAAAGTAATACTCATGCGCAATGCCGGCCGCATCCCTGTCTATTGCGCAATTGGCAAGCCGCGTCTTGTTAATCTCATACCGGCCCTGCAGCAGCATATTCTCAGATAGTATCCTGTCTATTGCAGTATTCGCCTCAAGCACGAGCATCGCGTCCTCATCGGAAAACGACGCGCCCATTGATGACCAATACGAAAAAAGGATGCCTATCGCTATCGCAAATACCACAACGCCACCAATGGCGTCATATGAAAGTGCCTGCCCCCGGCGGCACCTGCTGCTGGAATGGCACGCCAGATGTTGGCAGTTAGGGTTTCCTGTGCGCATCGCACCCTCTCCACTGCGGCTTCCTGCTCCACATATCATGGGCACACACCTTCACCCTCAGTTGCAACAGTTACGCTGTCCTGCGTGAGCATACAAACTTCCGACGTAAACTCGCCCGTGCGCACATAGTACACCACGTTGCCGTAGGTTTGGTCCGTGGTGTTTGCCACTATTATCCCTTTCTTGCCGTCGCCCCCGATGGTTATCGGTGTGCCGCGGACAACGGTTGGGATTGTTATGTTAACTATTGAGAAGTCTGCGCTTTTTGCGAGCTCGTCCGCATCAACCACTCCCTGTGAGATGTAAAGCACTATTGACTTAAACCGCTCCTGCGAGCGCCTTGAAAGCTCCTGGTTAGAGCTTGAGAACACGAAAGACGAAAATGCCGCGGCAATGAAGAGGAACACCATAAAATAAGAAAGGTACTCCACAGCGGTCTGCCCGCGTGGGTGTAGCCTGCTTTTTTGCCGGCAGGCGCCAATGATGCTACCCTTGCCTTGACACATACACTACACCATTTTTATTCTCAAACACCAGCGGGTATGCGCCACCCGCAATCTCGAGCTGCGTGCTGCTGAAGTTTACCGGCCCAATACGGACTATCTCAGAGCTCATTCCTGCATACGCAACCCTCACCATAACGTGGCTGCCGTTAAGCTCTATCCTTTCAGCATACTTTGGGACCACTATTATGCGCGACACCTTAGTGCCGGTGCCCTGCACGCCTACCAGCTCGCCATACTTGACTATCTCATCTGCACAGGATTCCGCCTGCGCCACGCTCGCATAATAGTCCCTCTGCGGGGCCTCCCAGTAGAAATACAGGAACACTGGCACTATAAGCAGGAGCAGCATTGCAACTACCGCAAGGAACTCCACGCTTGACTGTCCGCGCCTGCAGTTGCCCATCCAAATCACTCCTGGTATAATATCTCGCTGAAGCCGTAGGCATCCAGCAAGTCATCATTATCATCGCTTATCCTGAACCTGCCGATGTATATCTGGCCATCGTCACGCTCAGTGCACATCTTCTCGTCAAGGCAGGAAGTCATACCCTTAACGGGGACGCCTCCCTCCTTGCCATAATACTGCCAATCAAGCTTTGAGTATTCCTTCTTCGCCCATGGGCCGGCCACAAATGTCTGTATGCCATACTTTGAGGTTTTGCCTATATCCCCCTCAAGCCTCTGGAAAAAGTCTGGGCCGTATAGCGATTCGCTTGCTATTACCGGATCGCCGTTATCATAATAGCTGCCGAGCGCAAAATAGTTGCCGCACAGCACTGCACCGCGCGATTCCTCAATGTCATAAACATGCATATTCTTGTGGGCCGGCACTTCAACATCGCCTGGTGCGGCTATAAGCACTTTGTCACCAGTGCTAAGCGTGCCTGAGACTACTGCAAACGGTGTGTCCCCGATCTGCATTCCAGTGCCGGGCGTGTGGCAGGGCCAGGTCACGGCCATCTCTGGCCAGACGATCACGTGCGCCGGCGCCGGGTGGCAGACAGATCAATGGGCCGGGCGCGTTGTGTCGGTCATAGGGCGTCATTTCGGCCTGTCGC